>DATBSG010000167.1:0-7014 GCA_036559945.1 Pyrinomonadaceae bacterium | reverse complement strand
TTTGTGCTCGTAAGCTTCGTGCAACTCGCTACCGCCGTTCACGAATTTTTCATAGTTCGACGGGAACGCAATCTTGTGTAGCGTACTGCCGATTACTGCTTGTGGCTCTGCGCGTTCCGTTGCGACCACGGCTTCAAGTGCATCATCAGCCGCGACGTAAACGCAGCGGCCCATGAAGTTGACGAAGTTCGTTCCCTGCAAAAGCACCTGGGCCATCCACGCGTTGTTGTCGTTTTTCTTCGAGACGTGACAATCAGAGCACGTCTTCGTCTCAGTCGCGCGCACCGTGTGCGGCACGTGCGTATTGAATGTCTGACCTGAGTAGCCTTCCGCGGAAACAGTCTGTTGTTGCGAGTAGATCCATTCGCGATTCTGGTTTTGCGAACTGACAAGCACCGCGCTCGATGAACGCACGGGCGCGATGCGGTTGCCGGTTACGGTTCCGTCGCGGCCCAGCATGAACACGTCGTCGCGCAGCACCTGGTAGTTGTACGTCGTAAAGTTGCGGCTGTTGCCGCCTTCGTTGTGCCGATTCGGCATCTTGCGGTTGGCGGTCATCGAAAGATGACAACCGAAGCAACTCGTCATCCACGACGAATGACACGCAAAGCACGTCATGTTCTCGTCGCGGTGTGCAAGCATTTTGTCGTCCGCCGGCACGTCACCCCAAGTCGTCGCGTCGGTGCGCATCGTCTTCGCGTAACGGGATTTGACGCTGTAGTCCTCAGGGTGCGCCGCCTGAGGATTGATCGTGTCGATGGTTTGCTTGACGCGCCACCAGCGACCGGGCACGACCATCGAGTTCTGAATGATGTCGCCGGCCTTCAACTGAACTTCGTTGCCCTGCTCGTCTTTCTTCTTCGTGTCGCTGCGGATTCGTTGAAAGAGCAACACGCGTCCGCCGTCCGTGTCGCGAAAACGGATCGTCGCGAGGTTGCGGCCGTTGCCGTCGACTATCTTCCCGTCCTTCACGCTGACGCCTGATGCAAAGCCCGACGTCAGGAGCGTCGCGCGTTCGCGAATCGTGCCGTGACAATCGATGCAACCGATCTCGATCGCGGCGCGCGGTTCGTTGTAGAGAATGCCATTGCCGTGCGCGTCCTGCCGAAAATGGCAGTCAACACAATGCATCCCTTTCTCGAGATGAATGTCGTTGAGGTGGACTGCTTTATTGAATCGATCAGGATCGTCGGGTGAAACTATCGCGTTCTTTGCGTCGAGCAGATTTCCTTCGCGGTCGCGTTTGAAAACCTGACGAAATATCCAGCCGTGACCGTGGAAATCGGCAAACTGAGTGTTCTTCAATTGCGAATTGAATTCGGGCGTGCCGGTTTTTTGGAGGAAATCCGGTTCAGACCAGATGCCGCGCAGACTCGCCGCCTCGGGATTGCGGTTCAGCTTTCGTTGCTCTTCCGCTTGCGTTGGATCGTGCTGCTGCGCGGGATACATTTTGTCGCCATCAGTTTCGTTGTCCCACCACATCAGGCCCAGATAAGACGCGACCATGTTCTCGCCCGGATGCATGTGACAAATCATGCACTGCGAAGTCGGAATGCGGCTGGTCAGTTGATGCTTGATCGGATGGCCCGACTCGTTTTTCGGAATGCTCACGTCGGCGGATTGCGACATACCAAGATTTCCCGCCGAGTTATACAAGGCCGAATGCTTGGAATCGCGATCGTTTGCGTAAATCACATGACACGCGCTGCAGCCCGAAGATCGGTAATCACCGGGGTGATCGTTCGTGCCGAGAAAATTCAACGTCGGATCAAGCAAACGCGTCTTCTGTAATCCGAGATAAACGGGATCGGTTCGCTGCGCAGTTCCCGATCCGCGCGCGCCCAAGCCTTTGTCAGGTTTGCCGGGATCTTCGTCTTTGTCAGGCAGCCCCGTTTCCAAACGCCGCCGGCCACCGCGCTCGAACACTCGAAGAACGTTTCCCGGCTGCGAGATTTCCCAGCGCGGCAACGGATCGAGAAACGGCAGAACGCCTTTCAGCCTTCGCTGTTCCGTCGTCGGCTGCGGAATCTGAATCAGCGTTTGCGGCGCGCCGTTTGGGCCGTAACTCTCACCGAAGTTCGCGTCTTTAATCGGATAGCCGCCGTTGTTGTACAGCGCTGCACCCCAAAGCATCGCGCCGTGCGTCATCATGCTGCGGCTGACGCCATTTGTTTGCACGCTGTGACAATCAGAGCTGCCACACGTGTTTGCGGCCACACGCAAATCACCAGGATTAAGAAAGCGAACGAACTCAAGACTCTCGCGGGCGAGCAGTGGCCCTGAGCGTTCCGGCACGCGAAACTTCCCGTCCCGAATCCACTCGCGCGGAAAGCGCGGCTTCACGTGCGCTTCGTCTTTCGTGGTCGCCACGGGATTCCCGCCATGACAACCGGTGCACGTCAAGCCCATGCCGTCTTTGCCGTGATCGAGTTTGTCCAACGCACCCGCGACAGTCGGACCGTAACGATGCATCGGCTCGATTTGATCGTGACATTTCAGACAGCCTTCGAGTGGTTGAGCTGTCGGTGGTGGTTCCTGTGCATGTGATTGTGAAAGAACAATTGCCACGGAGACACAGAGACACAGAGATAGAACAGACAGCAAGACAACAAGCCTTCTCTCTCTGTTTTTCATCTCTGTGTCTCTGTGCCTCTGTGGCTTCAACACCATCTCAAAAAATAAACTTCACCTGCCCGAACAAATTGAAGAGCGGCTTGTTCGGATTGATGTTTACGTCGTCCGGAGTGCAAAAGTCGATCAGGTTCGGCGGGCAATCTCGATTTGCGTCGGTGTAGATGTCGCGAAACCCGCGGCCCGGTTTCAGCGTCGCCGCCCCAAACGTCATCGTGACGTTGTTAATCAGCAAAGGCCGATAGGCCACGCCCAAACTCAAGTCCCAACCAATCTCGTGTCGAATGTGATTCTGAAACAGGACGTATTCGAGCGGCTCAGTCCGATGAAAGCGCAGGTAATTTGCATTGAAGACCGCTTTGATACGCTGCGTGACTTCGACGTCAACGCCTGCGTTGTAGATGAAGATGCCGGGATTCACGAAATTCGCCTGGCCTTCTATTTTGCTGCTGCGCAAGCTGGGCAGAATGCTGTTTGGCTGAACTAACCCCACGCCGGTTTGCGTCAGGCGAATTCCGTTACGGTTCCAAAATGAAAACTGGCCACCGACGAAATTTGGATCGTCGAAGATTGCATCGAACCCGTTCGCCTGATTGTCGGTTGGATTCTTATCGCCCTGCGCCCAGAAAAACGATCCGCGGAAACGCAGATAATCATGATCGATTGACGCTTCAACTGCGGCCATCTGCGAGCTGACGTGCACCGGTTTTCCGGCAATCGGATTTCGATCATCGCGGCCAAACGCGTAGTAATAACTGTTCGTCAGGTTCAATCGGCCGAGGTGTCCATCACCATTGATGCCTATGTAGCCGACCTTAATCGCGTGCGGCCGCACGTCGCCAATCAAGGCCGGCCGCACGAGAAAACCGTTGCGGTCATACTGAATGCCGCGGCGGTCGTCGTTGTAGAGCGCGCTGGCCTGAATAGTGTAGCCCTTCCGAATAAAGTCCTGCCGAAAAAAGTTCGCGACGTAAACGTTCTGTTGCCGCCGATCGAAACGATTCAGACCGCTGTTGGTGTCTTTCTCGAGTTGTGCAAAATAAGCCGCGTTGAATTGATAACGATTGTTGTCGAACGAGCCGAAGATGCGCGCGCCCAGGTTGTTGTCTGAAAAAATGAAGCCCCGAAAATCCGATACAAAGGGCTGAATGCCCACGCGCGCGGAAACAAAATCAAAATTCTCGTTCACGTCGGTCAGCTTCACTTCCGCGAAGGCTTCTTCCAACGAGAACTGGGTGTCCGTGCGATTCGTGCCGCGACGGACATCGATGTTCACGACGCCCGTCTCGCGCGCATTCAAATAATTTGGCAGGCTGAATGTCGGCGAAATCTTGATGGCCCAGTCGCGCGGGCGATAAGTCGAGTCACCATGAAACAATTCGAACGTGAACTGAAAAATCTGATTGACCGCGAGCGCTTCGGGCTTGCCGAAAAACTCGGCGCTGCCGGGTCGCGCACTGCTGACATCCGAAGGTTTGGGTGTGCGGCTTAACTCAACCGTGCTGGAACTGACGCCGGAAAGAATCATGAAGACTTTGTTGCCGATGACTGGGTAATCGCCTTTCAGCCAGCTTTGATTGTACGGGTCGTACCAGCGCCCCTTGCGAAAAGGAATGTCGCGGCCGCGCGCGCCTTTGTCGCCGTAACGATCGTACTCGGGAAAACCGATGCGCCAGCGATCGCGCACTTCGCGACGGTCAGATTGCGTCTGTGGCTCAGAATCAACGCTGGTTCCGCCCGCCGCGCCCAGCGGCTTGCGTGGGGGAATCGTCGCAAGCGGCTCTTCTTTTACTTTCTCAACTTCGAAATCGACAACGGTCTCTTTGTCTCCGCTGACAATCACGTTCTCGAGCGAGTCGTCGCGAACGAGTGCATGCTCGCCGTAGTTTTTCGTCTTGTCGAACTTGGCGAGGTACGGTCTTTCCACGCTCACACGGTAAGCACCGGGCCGCACGCTTAGTGAATACGTCCCATCCGAATTCACGCGTGCGCGCGCAACACGGCTGGTGACCTGATTGGTGGCGACGACCGTAACCCCGCCAGAAGCCGGCGTTATCTTTCCCGTGATCTTTCCCCGCTTTTGCGCTGAAGCAGTGGTCACCACGACGAACATGCAAGCCGCAGCCAGGACGAATCGCATGCCGCTCTTAAGATGACCGCCGCTCATAATGTTCAGCTTAAGAATTGTCACGGACTTGTAGCACACGCCCGCCGCCGCTTCAATGAAAATCATTTTCCGAAATCGCGAGCGGAAAAAAGCTTCGCAGCGCACGCGATTGGTGATAGATTCACGAGGCTTCCCATCAATCGGATTAACGCGGGCGTATGACTGCTCGGATCGCAGCGAAGGTATTCCGTAGAGGCTGGTGCTTTGCTCTACTGATGCTTTTTGTCGGAACCATTCTCACCTGCGGGCCCCTGATATTCTTCAAATCGAATGCGCAATCAAATCGTCCCGTGCTGATTAGCGAAGAGAGCTCGACGCGGGCAATCGCCTTCGATTCCGCCACTCGAAAGCACGAGCCGTTCTCACTCACAAGCGAAGTCAACTGGGGCAATGACAACCGCACGCGCGTGATGCTGTTCGCGATGGGAATCGACAGCAATGCGAGTGCTGCAGATGTCACCGCCTCGGCCGAAGACGAAGCCCACAATCATTATGCGTTACCAGTCGAATACGTTGGTCCAGTGCCGCAGCAGGAGTGGGTCGCTTCAATCGTCGTGCGACTGGACGATGGAATGAGCGACGTTGGCGACGTTCTGGTCGGCATCAGCTTCCGCGGCACAAACAGCAATCGCGTACGCGTCGCGATTGGCCACGTCGGTGGGGGGCCGCCGGATGACGAAGGCGCGGGGCCCACGCCCGGAAGCATTGTGCCTCCGTCACCGGCGGCAATTACGGCAGGCACTCTCACCACAGGCGATGTGCAAACGATCATTTCGCAAGCGGTCTCAGCAGCGGCTTCGTTGAATCGAGCAGTGACCGTCGCAATCACTGACAAAGAAGGAAACGTGCTGGGCGTTTTCCGGATGACTGGTGCGCCGGCGACAACTCAATTGCGCGGAGGCGGGCCGGGGCCGACTTTGGTTCCGAATCCGATCACAGGTTTTGTTTCGACCGGCCTGGATGGAACAGTCGTTCCCGCGAAGCTGGCGGCCATTTCGAAAGCAGGCACGGCCGCTTTGTTCAGCACGCGCGGCAACGCGTTTACTTCGCGCACCGCTGGTTTCATCATTCAGGAACACTTTCCGCCCGGGGTCGACAACCGCGCGGGCGGGCCGTTGTACGGCGTGCAGTTCTCGTCGCTTCCCTGTTCAGACATCAAAACTCCCGGACTGCCGCTGGGCCTCAGCGGGGATCCGGGCAGTGCTCCAATTTACAAGAATGGAGACGCCGTCGGCGGCGTCGGCATTGAAGGCGACAGCGTGTACACAGTCGATCGCGACCCGTCGGATTTTGATCAACCGTTTGAAGAAGTCATCGCCGTCTCAGCCACGCAAAACTTCGAAGCGCCGCAGCTTGTTCGCGGCGATAGCATCCTCGTCGACGGCATTCGGCTGGCGTATCTGAACGTGACGAGCGCTCCGGCGCCGACGACGACTCCGTTTGGCAGTTTGCCCGGAGTTGTCGATCCAATGTTTCCAATCGTTGGCGCACAACCATCTGAATTCACGCCCGCCGTCGTTGGCGGCATCGCCGGCGAAGTCGACACGAGATTCTTTCCGTTCGTCGGTAGTCCGACAGTCACACCAAATTCCTTGACCGCCACCGATGTCAACACGATCATCGCGCACGCCGCGCAACAGGCAAACATCACGCGCGCCGCGATTCGGCAACCACTGGGCAGCAACGCGCGCGTAACGATCGCCGTGACCGACACGAATGGAGTTGTGCTCGGCGTTTTTCGGCAACAGGATGCGCCGGTGTTTGGATTTGACGTCTCGGTGCAAAAGGCGCGCACCGCCGCCTTCTATTCGGGTGCTGGCGCCGGCGCATCGTTGCGTGCGGCTGGATTTGGATCGTACGCAGATCGCGCCTCGGCCGACGGCTTGCAGCTCAACGGTTCCATCGCATTTACAGATCGCGCCGGTGGATTCCTGCATCGACCGTTCTTTCCGGACGGCATCAACAACAGCGCCGCGGGTCCGTTCAGTCGCGAACTAAGCGACTGGAGTGTCTTCAATGTTGGGCTGCAACTCGATCTGATTAAGACGAATCTGCAAACGGTTTTGAGTGGTGGTGTGGCGCCGTGCACGTCGATTCCGAGCCTGCCGAATGGGATTCAAATCTTTCCGGGCAGCATTCCGCTCTACAAAAACGGCGTACTCGTCGGCGCGATTGGCATCAGCGGGGACGGCGTCGATCAGGATGATTTGATCGCC
>DATBSG010000166.1:0-13096 GCA_036559945.1 Pyrinomonadaceae bacterium | reverse complement strand
CGCATGTACACCGTGTTCAAAAACGAGTAGCACAGAGAAGTCGTCGATCTCGGCGTATTCATGTAACGAACCGATTGCCTGCAAACTCTTCACTTCGCCAAACAGAAACCGCAGCATGTCGAACATGTGAATCGTGGTTTCGTAAAGAAAGCCTCCCGTGATTTTGGGATCGCCGACCCACTCGGGATGCAACAACTCGCCGCGATTCATTTTCACATGGGCAGAATGGGGTCGATGAGTTTCACTGACCATTCGTTTCAGCTCGGCATAAACTGGCGCAAAGCGGCGGTTGTGTCCAACTTGAAAAACTCTTTCGCTCTTTTCGGCGGCTTTCAGCACGCGGCGAGCATCACTGACGCTGGTGGCCATCGGCTTCTCACAAAAGACGTGCTTGCGCTCTTCGGCGGCGAGGATTGCCAACTCAGTATGTTGCGTGTTGGGTGTCGTGATGTAGATGGTGTCGCAAGTGGCCAGCACTTCAGCGACACTGTGCGCGAGACTCGCGCCCGTGGAGTTTGCCAACTGTTCGGCGGGTGGCTTCTGCACGTCATAGACAGCCGCGACTTGCACGCGTTCGTCGCGCGCCAGACACGAAGCATGCACGCCGGCGATGTAGCCGGCGCCGAGAAAACCAATGTTGAGTTTGGACATCAGAAACTATCCGCAGATTACGCAGATGAAGAAGACCAGCCACAAAAAAGCGCAAAAGGCACAAAAGGTTTCCCGAACCGATCCCGATCATTCGTTCTTCCTTTTTTGAGCATTTTGTGCCTTTTCGTGGCCGTCATTTCTGCGTAGTCTGTGTAATCTGCGGATTAAAGCAATAGTCCCTCAACCGCCGCCTTCGCCTCTCGCGCCAACTCAAACGGATCGCGCTCCCAATATTCAGGTCGAAAGATTTCCACGCTGGCGTTGGCATCGTAGCCGATACGCCGAAACGCCTCGATGATTTCCTTCAACGGCAGGATTCCCAGCCCCGGCAACAATCGATGCGCGTCCGTCAATTGTTCGCGCGGCAGATTTTCGGCGTCGTCGATATGAAAGATGAACAGTCTTTTCGGATCAAGGCGGTCGATCATGTCTATCGTTGAACCGCCCACATAAAAATGAAAACCGTCGATGACCAGGCCTATGTTCCGACGATTCACGTTCTGCACAATCTCGTCCGCCAAATCCAGTTTCTGAACACTACAATCTTTCTGACCCAGGAACTCGAACGCCAGCGCAACCCCATGTCGTTCAGCGATCGAAGCCAGCTCTCGCAGTACGCCGACCGTTTCTTCGATTACGTCAGAGCTGCTGGTCAACTCCTGCGGAAGCTTGCCCGGAACGACCACGACATAAGGGCACTCGATAGCCGCGGCAATGGTGCACAGCTCTTCGCATTCGCTTTTGATTTTCGCGTAAGCATCCGCGTCGTGAAACGTGATGTGTTCGATCGAGTTGATACTGAGCGGTTTAATTCGGTTTTTAGCGAACAGTGCCTTCAGATCGGTGGCTGTTTGCTGCTGCAAAAAGGTGCGCAGCTTTGCGGCCCAAATCTCGACGTAGTCAAATCCTGCTGCCGACGCGGCGCGAATGTCCGTCGCCAGGTCGGCTTTCATTGTGGTAGCGCCGTTGAATGATAGTTTCATGGCATCGTGTAGTCAGTACCACCAGCGTCAGCGGGTGGGTCAAACGCGCAGCGTCTGAGTCGATTCGAGGGCTCCATCCGCTGACGCAGATTACTGACTCAAAGCCGCAGGCCTGTTACCGAATCAAAGAAGTGCGCTTTCGTTGCGTCCAAATCAATCCAGGCCGTGCTCCCGCTCTCCGCGCGAAAATCGCCGGGCGCACGCGCGATAAGTCGTCTGCCACCAATCTCGACAATCACAAACGCTTCATTGCCCATCAACTCGGTAACATAAACCGTGACCGGCATCCAGTGGTCGCGCTGAGCAATCGAAACGTGAACATCCTCTGGTCGAATGCCGAGTGTGCAAGTTCCATCTTGCGAAGCGGGACGGACCTTTTCGAGCAATCGTTCATTGAGCGGGACGCGCACGCCACCGCCTGCAAACTCACGTTCGGCTACATCCACGCGGCCGTCGATGAAGTTCATGCTCGGGCTGCCCACAAATTCCGCGACAAAGCGATTTTTAGGTCGATGGTAAATTTCAAGCGGCGCGTCAAACTGTTGGAGCTTACCCTTGTTGAGGACGGCGACTCGATGGCCGAGCGTCATTGCTTCGGCTTGATCGTGCGTCACGTAAACGGTTGTCGTCGCCAAACTCTGTTGCAAGCGCTTCAGCTCGCCGCGCATTTGCAGGCGCAGCTTCGCATCAAGATTTGAGAGCGGCTCGTCCATCAAGAACGCTTTCGGATGACGGACAATTGCCCGCGCCAGAGCAACGCGCTGGCGTTCACCGCCGGAGAGGTCACGAGGACGACGTGAAAGAAGTGATTCGATGTCCAGCATTGCCGCGGTTTGCGTTACTTGTTTTTGAATTTCGGCAGACGCGAGTTTGCGAACACGCAACGGATAAGCGATGTTCTGGGCGACCGTCATGTGCGGATAAAGCGCGTAGCTCTGAAAAACCATTGCGACGTCCCGGCGCTGCGGCGGCAAATCGTTGACGCGCTGACTATCAATGATAATGTCTCCAGAGGTCGCTGGTTCAAGGCCCGCGATCATGCGCAGAGTTGTCGTTTTTCCGCAGCCGGAAGGACCAAGGAGAACCACAAACTCGCCATCATCGATTTCAAGAGACAAATCATCGACAACGATCGTGTTGCCGAATGACTTAGTCAGATGTTGAAGCGTGATGCTCACAGGGTTAGGTGTCAGGGGTCAGGTGCCGGGTGCCAGTTCGAAGACGATTCATGACCTGACCAGTGCATTACGCAGCGCGTACATCTGCTTACCTAATGCATTAAGATCCTTCAACAATTCTTGAAGTGCATCAGGTTGGAGATATCTGAGCCGGAGTGCTATTTCAAGTTGTGTTTCAAGTTCAGCCAATGACGCTTGAGCCATCGAGAGATGATGAAGATACTCTTTTAGATGTTCCCTCGTGTGTCCTTCCGCGATGTTGGAAGGTATCGAAACGGCCGAGCGACGAATTTGGCTCGTCAGACCGTACATTTCATGTTTTGGAAACTCTTGGGTTCGGGCGTAGACCTTCTCCACGAGATCCATCGCCGCTTGCCAAACTCTCAGTTCTCTGAAACTTTTCATGTGGAAGCTCCTCTCTTAAATTAAGTGATCCGTTACCCGGCACCCGACACCTGGCACCTCCTTGGCTCATCCTTTCACCGCTCCCAGCGACAATCCTCTGACCAGATACTTCTGCACGCTCAACGCAAATGCGAGGATCGGAATGATCGCGACAACTGCGGCTGCGCTCATCGCTCCCCACTGGATTCCGTATTGAGTCACACGGCCGGCGATGCCGACGGGCAAAGTCATTGCTTCATCGGTTTGCGTTAGCACGAGCGCAAACAAAAACTCATTCCACGAAACTATCAGACAAAAGACCGCCGTCGCTGCTAATCCCGGCGCCACTAACGGCAACACGACGCGACGAAATGCTCCCAGACGCGAATCGCCATCGACCATCGCGGCCTCTTCCAAATCGCGCGGCACTTCCGCAAAAAATCCGCGCATCATCCAAACGACAAACGGCAGATTGAAAGCTGTGTACACAACGATCAGCGACGCGCGCGTATTCACCAGGCGCAAGTCGCGCATGATCAAAAACAGCGGGACGGCGGTCACGATTGCCGGAAACATGCGCGTTGAAAGAATCCACAATGCCAGCTTTCGATCCAGATTTCGCGGCAGACGAAATCTCGCCAGCGAATATGCGGCGAGCGTTCCCAGCACCAATGCGCCGGCGGTCGAACAAACGGCGACGAATAAACTATTGAACAGGTACTGCCCGAACGATCGTCCGAGAAACGCATCGGCGTAATGCTCGAGCGTCGGCGAAAACGAAAACCATTTTGGCGGGACCGCGAATTGATCGATTTCGTGTTTGAATGAAATCGTCAACATCCAATAGACCGGCGCGAGCGCGACGAAGAGCCCCCCTAAAGCCAGGCCGTATTTCAGTAAGCGTCTTACGTGTTGCATTTGCGTAAGCGACCATCCCTCACCGCAGTTCGATGTGCCGTAGCCACACATCGGGCAATGGCCGCGCATTCTGCGTAAATCAGCCCGCCATTATGGATTCAGGCACGGCTGGACGCCAATAAAGCCTTGCCACAAGCGAGCTTTTGCGGTAAAAACAGCGCGCACGCAAGGCTGCGCGGTTGAGGGTTCATCGTGCCGCTTCCCGATTTTGCGAGCGCGGAATCCTAAAAGCCCCAGAAGCCGCGCCGCTGAACCCATTCGACTCTCGAACGGTTTGCCAGTGTCGGTGCGAAGACAGTAGTCAGCGTCCTGACTGCGATCTCAAAAAAGGAGAAACAAAAATGCTTTCATCCCCTAAATGGCGCAGAACGTCTATTCGGATTCTGTTAATCGGCCTGGTCGTGATTTCCTGTGTGAGCGTTGCGATGTCACAGGCGCAGAGTAACGCCGCCGACTTGCAAGGCACCGTGCGCGATCCAAACGGCGCGGCCGTGAAAGGTGCGACCGTGACGGCGCGGAATCTGGGTACGAATATCTCGCGCGACGCTGTCAGCAACGATGAAGGCGTCTATCAGATTCTGGGCTTGCCGCCGGGAAACTACGAGGTCACTGCCGAAGCGCAGGGGTTCTCGAAGGCGAAGATTGCCAGCGTCACATTGACCGTCGGGCAACGCGGTGATTTGGACATTCCGATGGCCGTCGGCGACGTCGGGGCGACCGTAAATATTTCAACGGCGGACGTGGCGTTGGTTGAGACCAGCAGCACCACTGTGTCGAACACAATCGATCAACGCCGCATTCAGAACCTGCCGATTAATGAACGCAGCGCGACCGGTTTCGCGCTTACTCTTTCAACTGTCGGCCGCGACAACGGCCGGCCGATTGGACCAGCGCCGACGTCGGGCTTGAATATCGGCGGTCAGCGCGGACGTTCCACGCAAGTCAGCGTCGATGGCGCCGACTTTACCGACAACTCGATTAACGCCGCCCGCAGCACTGTTTCGCAGGAAGCTGTGCAGGAATATCAAGTCGCGACGAATTCTTATGCCCCGGAATTCGGCCGCGCCACCGGCGGCATCGTCAATGTCGTGACCAAAGGCGGCACGAATGATTTTCACGGCAACGTGTTTGGATTCATTCGCCACAAGAGTATCCAAGCCCGCAACGCATTTGCTCCTTTGATTGATAACGATCCAAACAAGAAACCGCCATTCACGCGCGCCCAATACGGATTTACCGTCGGTGGTCCAATGAGAGAAGACCGGACCTTCTTTTTCTATTCATTTGAGCAGCGGCGACGGCAGGAATCGGGCTTCTTCACCGGCGACATCATCGGTGGCGCAACAAGCAGTGTTACCATTCCGGCTCTGCCCGCGTTGGGTATACCGATCCCGCAGACCTACACAAATTTGAGGCCGGAGCAAGCCAGTTTTGTTCAGGCTTCAATCGCCAGCGGTAACATCACTCGAATCCAGTACGGATTGGCTTATGCAACTCTCGCTTCGGCAGGAAGCCAGACAGCGCTGAATGGCGCGAGCACTCTGATCAATTTCCTACCTGGAATTGGTATCACGCCGGGAACCGTTGTCGGCAGCCGTTTCATTCTTTCCGGCCAGCCAGTTCCGCTGACTCGGAACAGCGCCGGCGAGTTGGTGGCGTTTCGTCCGTTGAATCAGTTGCGTCGCTTATTCCCGATTTCTGAAGAGAGCACCTACAACTCACTTCGTCTCGATCACAGCATAAACGCTGACAACCAGTTGTCGTTTCGCATCGGGTATAACCCGAGTCGCATTTCCGGCATTCAGGACGAGTCGCAGAATCAAACGCTGGGCCAGAATGATTTTTCGCGCACTGGCATTCAAAAGTTGCGCGACACTTCGTTTGGCGCGTCATTGAGCAGTGTGTTGCCACACAACATGGTGAACGAGGCGTACCTCAATATCGGACGTCGGCGCGCAAGTTTCGATTCGCAGGTGCCAAGTGTGGCCCACCAAATAGCGGGCACGGGTTTCATCGGTTCGAACCCGTTTTCGCCGGTTGACCGTACCGAGATGCGCTATCAGGTGCGCGACAACGTGAGCTGGGTCGCGGGCAACCACACGATCAAATTCGGCGGCGACCTTAACTGGATCGATGTGAAGGCCAAATTTGAATTGAACTTTCCGGCCTTGTTCAATTTCGGTCAACAAGCAGGCGGCTCGCTTGTGACTGTCGGCGGAGTTCCCTGCGACTCTCCAACGATTGCCCTGGCCGATAGATGTCCGCCGATTACACCGATACAAGCTTACGGCCTTGGATTTCCGAGTGTATTCATCCAGGGCTTTGGCAATCCGATCAGCGGCGTAAAGAATCGGCCGATCGCCTTCTTCGGACAGGACACCTGGAAGATTCACAAAAATCTGGTTATCAATTATGGCCTTCGGTATGACCTCGAGCTGACGGACACTTTCGCACCGGTGGGTTTCCGGGATCCGTTGACTGGAATTACGTTGACCCCGCAGGACATCCAGACGGCGCAGGACGCGCTGAACGTGCAACAAGGTTTTCCGCGCGACAAGAATAATTGGGCGCCGCGACTGGGCTTTGCCTGGGACGTGAAGGGCAACACAAAGACGGTGATTCGCGGCGCCTTCGGCTTGTTCTATGACCACCCATTGCTCGCCGTCGCATTCAACTCGGATATCGGAGACGGTTCACAGCAACAGCAATCGACGTTGTTGCCGATTGGCGGCCCATCGCCTACGGGCCTCTTCAACGCGTTCCAGGTATTTCATGGAACTGCGATTCCGGGATTGACGCCGGGCCTCGCGGCGAGCGCTCATTACTTGAACGGCTTCCAGCGATTCGATCCAAGCTTGTTTACCGGCTTCGGTCCGATCCTGCCGTTCACTCTGCACGTGAACAAGGACTTCGAGTATCCGTACGCGACACAGGGTAACTTTACGATTGAACATCAATTCGGAAAGAACACCTTGTTCACCGCGAGCTACATCACCGTCAACGCGCGTCACCTGGGACATCCGCAGGATGTGAACATCGTCCAGAGCGATTTGCTCGTGAATAATTTCCGCCGCTTCACCGCCAATAATCCGGTAGCGTGTGGTGGGCCTTGTCCTGCGACTGGACGAGCGCCGACGGGCTTGGCCGAAGCAGCTTTCTTTTCGCTGCCGACCACCAGCAGCGCTCTCTACACGGTGGTCGTTCCCGGATTCATTGTCGTCAACAACACAACCGGTCTCAGGATTGTAAATCCAATCGCCGCGGACTTCTTCCGTAAGCTCGGTCCAAACTATTTCTTCGTGGCGGCATTAACCGGACTCAACAAGGCGACTTTCGATACGCTTCTCGCCGGAACTCTGCGCACGCCTGGCCCGATCAATCCGTACGCCGACGTGAACGCGCAGATGTCTGACGGCAACTCGTTCTACAACGCGATGAACCTGGAATTGAAGAAGCGCTTCTCAAACAGCTTCCAGTTCCTTGCGTCCTACACGTGGTCGCATTCGATCGACGATTCGAGCGACTTGCAGACGCTTTTGAAGCCACAGGACAACACGAACTTCCGAGCTGAGCGCTCCGATTCGTTATTCGATCAGCGCCATCGCTTCGTTTTCAGCGGTGTCTTCTCGGCGCCCGAAACGTGGAAATCAGAAGGTGGAGTGAAGTCATGGCTGCGAGACTTTACTTTCGCTCCGATCATCGAAGCTTCGTCCGGCCGTCCCTTTAACATTCTGGCCGTCGGCGACGCGAACGGGGATTTCCAGAGCACCAACGAACGGCCGTCAGTCTTGCCGGGCGGCATACTGTGCGCCACCGGCGTCGATCCGGGATGTTTGCAGAACGTGTTCCCAGCGAACGGATCTCTGGGTCGCAACATGGGAATCACGCACACCTATTTCTCGGTCGATGCGCGCTTGACCCGACGCGTGAGAATTGGGGAGCGCGTGCGGCTGGACATCATCGCGGAGGGCTTCAATCTGTTCAATCGCTTCAACGAAGCCGCCGCGAACCCGTTCTACAAGGTCGTCAACGCGTTCGGCCAGCGACACGGCGGCAAGTACTACAGCAGCCCCACCGCGGCGTTCGACCCACGCCAGTTTCAATTTGGGTTAAAGCTGAACTTTTAAGAGAGAGATTAGCTGGAGCTCCTTCTGGCCGGTGCGGTTTCGCGCCGGCCTTTTTCTTGGGCCGCAGTAAACGGGGCCGTCAATCCACGCATCCGAACACGAGACTTTTTACTCTCCTGTTATTGTTATTTTCCGCGGAAATCTGAAAGAATCACGGCAAATGTATCGAACCCTCTTAATTGTAATCGCCGCCGTAATTGCGCTCGCTGCCGCGGGCCTGACTGCCGCCCAGTCAACTCGACCACGGCGTGTGAAGCCACCCGAAACCTTGCTCGGCCCGGAACCGACGCCCGCTCCCGTCGCCAACAAGAACGCGCCGTTGCTGGATGTGCGGCCGACGAAGCCGGTCGGCGACGCGCCCGTGTCGTCCGACACTACACACGCTTATCAACTGTTTCAGCAAAAGCAATACGCCGCGGCGGCAAAAGAAGCCCGGCAGATCGCCGCCGCCGATCCGACCAACGCTGAGGCGTGGAAACTCGCGGGCTTTTCAGAATTCTATTTGAAGCAGTACGCCGACGCCGCGGATGATTTGCAGAAAGCGCTCGAGCTTCAGCGCGCCGCAAAGCAGGAAGATCCGCACACGGTCGATGCATTGGCTGAAAGTTATGTGTTGGCTGAACAGTTCGAACGGGCACTGCCGCTGTTGGTCACAGTTCTAAGTCGGCCAGGCACAAGTCCCGATCCAACGTTTCTCTACTACCGTGGACTGGCGGAGTTCAAAACCGGCAAAACTGCGGAAGCCGAGAAATCATTCAACGCCGCGGTGAAAGCGAATCCACGAAACACTGCGTCGCTGTTCTACCTGGGACGAATTGCGTTCGAAAGAAAAGATTTCGATGCTGCCATCGCGTGGCTGAATCGCGCGACAGCGAGTGACGCCCGACTGGCTGACGCATGGTCGATATTGACGTACGCTTATTTAAATCGCGGCGCGGCTGGCGACGGAGCGAAAGCCGATGCGGACTACCTGGCGGCGATCCGCGCCGGGGAAACGCTTGTCCGTTTGCGCCCCGACGAAAACTCGGCCGGATTGCTGGCCCAGGCGTTGGTTCGCGCGCAGCAATACGCTCGCGCCGCAACGGTGCTCGAACCTTTCGCTGCGAAGCCGGATGTGAAAGGTACAACGCTTTATTTGCTTGGGCTGTCGCACACCCAGGCGAAGAACTATCCGAAAGCGATTACCGCGCTCGAGCGAGCTGCTGAGAAGACACCGAATGACGTAAACATCTTTCGCATGCTCGGCTACGATTACGAGGTTTCAAAGCAATACGCGAAGGCGCTCGCGGCTTACGAAAGGGGCCTGCAATTGCTGCCGGGCGACGCGGATCTGAAAGAGTCGGCTGATCGCGTTCGTCCCTTTGCAAAACCATAAACGTGCATTAGCATCGCTTTCATGAAACGCGCGCTGAGAGGTTGGAGAGCAACTCCATTTATCGTCCTGGCGTTGCTGTTTCTCCCGGAATTCGCCAAAGCCGGTTCGTGGCAAGGCATTGAACCTTTCAAGTCGCGTCGCGCCGACGTTCTGCGCATCCTCGGCACGCCAATCAGCGATAACCCGGGCGGTGCGCTGACCTTCAAAGTCATGGGCGGCACTGCGTCCGTGACGTTTGTCGACGAAAACTTCGTTCGCACAAAACACCTTCGTAACGACCTTGCGGGAACGGTTTTGCAGATCATTCTTCAGCACGAAAGCTCTTCGGATACACCCGAGTCGCTCGGCTTGAAAAAGAACCGCAATTTCACGCGTGAAGAAGCTAGAGAGGCGCTGATCTTTCGAAATCTGAAAGAAGGTGTCGTCTACACCTTCTTAAACGGCAAGCTGAAAACGACTCGGTACACGTTCTCTGAAGAGCAAATTAGCCGAGCGCGCCACTAGCTGAGTGGCCAAGCAAATCCACAGCCGGTGGCAACCGGAGATTGATGTTTGTGCGTCCCTAGAAGAGTTGCCGGCACCTGAATTCGGAGATTTCTTATGCTAAACAATTTGCGCTTCTCAACCGTCGCGGTTGGACTCCTGGTGATGCTCACCGCAACTGTCGCGGCGCAACGACCGCGCGCGGTAACCGAGGACAAAACACCGACGACGAAGGCAACGCCACCGCCCGCCCCGGCAACCGTGAAAGCAAAGTACGAGGGTGGCGTGTTTGGCTTCCCAAACAAGAAAACCGGCACCCTGACGATCGACGCGACGAACAGCAGGCTGCTTTTCAGCGATGGGAAACATAAGGAACTATTTTCAATTCCATTTGGCTCGATTACAGGAGCTTATGGAGATAGTCACTCCGTACAACCGGCCGCAGCCACCGTCATTAGTCACGTGCCGCTTTATGGCATTCCCGCAAGCTTCGTCAAAACCAAAGTTCGATACCTGACGATTCAGTATGACGATCCTGACAGCAAAGCAGCCGGCATCACCAGCTTTAAGCTCGAGAACAAGGAAACGCTCGACTCCGTCCTTTACGCAGTCGCCACCAAAGCGGGCCTGACTCAACGCGGCGAAATCTATGTGCGGAAAAAGGAATCGAACTAATTCCCGCTTACCTCGCTGACGAACATGACGTTCAGTAGTCACTTAGCCCGCCCCTGCGGTAGAATCACGGGCTTAAACTAATGCAGGAAATTTGCGCAAAAGCCGAAGAGTTGGCAAACGCGATCCTACGCGGAGCGGGTTTCGATCTACACGCGTCTGCGAGCCAATCCGACCAGGGCTGTTTGCTTTCAATCGACGGTGCAGACAATGGCTTGCTGTTGAATCAGGGTGGTGAGCTGCTCGATGCCCTTCAGCAAATTCTCAACCAGGCCGTCGGCCGTAGTTTGCCAAAGGGCCAAAGGATCGTCTGCGACGCTGACAATTATCGTGCGGCCCGCGAGGCTGAGCTGAGGGCAATGGCCCACCACGCCGCGCGCCAGGTTCGGTCCACGGGTTCGGCGTTTGTCTTTGGGCCGATGGATGGCAACGAGCGGCGCGTTATTCATCTCACGCTGGCTGACGAGCCTGATCTGCACACGGAATCCGTAGGCGAAGGCCATGCCCGTCGCCTTCGCGTCAGCGCGAAAGTCTCCGCGTCCGCTTCGTAAAGTTTTTCCCTCCTTTGTTGATTCATGAGTCTTGCGACTGATTCAATCGTGGCCTTGTCAACTCCGCCCGGACGTAGTGGCATCGGCGTGATTCGAATTAGCGGTCCCGACTCACTGCGCATTCTTCATCGCATAACGAATTCCGAATCGTCTGCGCCCGAACCAAATTACATGATGCTGCGCAGCCTACTCGATCCGTTTTCTGGTAACGCGCTCGATCAGGCACTCGTCTGTTTTTTCAAAGCGCCACATTCATTCACTGGCGAAGACGTCGTCGAATTTCATTGTCACGGGTCTCCACCGTTGCTGCGACAAATCGTTGACACGGTCCTGCGACTGGGTGCGCGGCTTGCCAATCCTGGCGAGTTCTCGCTACGTGCCGTGATGAATGGCCGTTTGCAACTTACTGAGGCTGAGGCGATTCGTGATCTCATCGACGCCCAAACGGACGCCGCCGCGCAACAGGCGACACGTCAACTAGGCGGCGAGATCTCGCATCGGCTTCAGCCAGTGAAGGAACAACTTCTCAAGGTCATTGTTCGGCTCGAGTCATCGCTCGAATTTGTCGAGGATGATTTGCCTCAGCTCGAGCAGGCAGAGATGGACCAGGCACTTGGCAAACTGCGATCTGAGTTGCGGGCATTGGCCAATACTTTCGCGCACGGGCGACTGTTGCACGACGGCTTGACCGTAGCGCTGGTCGGCTCGCCAAATGCTGGCAAGTCAAGTCTGTTCAATACGTTACTGGGACATGAGCGCGCCATCGTAACGGAGATTCCAGGCACCACTCGCGATACGATCTCCGAACCGATTGGCATTGACGGTATTCCCGTGAGGTTGATCGACACCGCGGGCATGCGTGCGACAACTGATCAAATCGAATCGATGGGAGTCGAGCGTACCCGACAAGTCGCCGCTGATGCCGACTTGCTGGTTGTCGTCGTAGATGGTTCGCGGCCGCTCACCGACGAAGACCAATTCGTTATCCGCCATGCTGCGAGCAAGAGTCACATCCTAGCGGCGAACAAGAGTGACCTTCCAAGCTTTTCTGCGGAGGCTGTTGCCGCGAGAGGACGCGATAACGACGAGCGGGCCTCTACCGTTGCAGTTTCCGCGTTGACTGAAGATGGACTTGCCGAACTGCGAGCGGCGATGCTGAAGCCTTTCGTTAACGGCAATGGCGTTGCCGAAGGATTAATGATCACAAATGCGCGGCATCACGATCTTCTGGTGCGCGCCGCTGAATCAATCGAATCATCACAACATCTCATCCGCGAGCGGGCGCCCGAGGAGATCGTTTTGGTTGGACTGCATAACGCCCTAAGATTCCTTGGTGAGATAACTGGGGAGACAACGACTGAAGAAATACTCGGGCAAATCTTTTCAACATTTTGTATCGGCAAGTAAGGTTCGCATCGCGCTGATAAACTGATTACTTGAAATGATCTTCGATGAAATTTTTGATGTCATTGTTATCGGAGGCGGCCACGCTGGTTGTGAAGCTGCGTCCGCTGCTGCGCGGCTCGGCGCCCACACGGCGCTGCTGACTCTCAACCTGGATCTCATCGGGCAAATGTCCTGCAACCCCGCGATCGGCGGCATCGGCAAAGGTCATCTGGTTCGTGAGATCGACGCCTTGGGCGGAATCATGGGGCGCGTTATCGATCGAACTGGAATCCAGTTCCGCTTGCTCAATCGGTCGCGTGGTCCTGCCGTGCAGGCGCCGCGCGCGCAAGCCGATCGGACTCTATACCGTGTTGAAATGCGGCGCACT
>DATBSG010000165.1:0-5759 GCA_036559945.1 Pyrinomonadaceae bacterium | reverse complement strand
CTCGCCTGGCTGCTCGGTTCAAACGAATATCTGCGGAGAATCATTCACCGCGTCGCCGCCATTGTGATGTTAACGGTCGGCGTTTATCACCTTGGCTATTTGGCGCTTTCAAACGACGGGAGGCGCTGGGTAAGAGACATGCTTCCGCGCTTGAAAGATGTGAAGGACCTGTTCGGGAACTTTGCTTATTACCTCGGCGTTTCGCGTCTCAAGCCGAAGATTGCGCGCTTTGGTTATGCGGAAAAAGCTGAATATTGGGCCGTCATTTGGGGCACTTTCATCATGGGGCTGACGGGCCTGATGATTTGGTTCAAGATCGGCGTCTTCGGATTTCTCGCGCGCTGGTGGATCGATATTGCTCTGTCGATCCACTTCTATGAAGCGGTCCTCGCAACCCTCGCGATAATTGTCTGGCACTTTTATCACGTCATCTTTGATCCCGACGTTTACCCGGTGAATTTCGCGTTCATCGATGGGCGCGTCTCTGACGAGCTTTACAAAGAAGAGCACGAATTGGATTATGATGCCTTGCGCGCCCAGGAAGCCCACGCCGACGCTGCGGCGGACGTAGAGCCGTTAGCGACTGAAGGAGATTCGAGCCCAGACAC
Source organism: Pyrinomonadaceae bacterium (assembly GCA_036559945.1). Taxonomy (GTDB): domain Bacteria; phylum Acidobacteriota; class Blastocatellia; order Pyrinomonadales; family Pyrinomonadaceae; genus UBA11740. The sequence goes on along the minus strand of DATBSG010000165.1, from coordinate 5,151 downwards.
AGCGAACGCAAATGGGTGATCAGCCGCCAGTTAAAAGACCCAGCCTCTTTCGCAATTACATCAGTTTGTTTGGCGCCGCGATCGCCGTCGCCGCGATTGCCAGCGGCATCCTCCTGTTTCTGATGGAGATCACCTCATCGGGTGAAAATCCATATCTCGGAATTCTCACCTACATCGTTTTTCCCACGGCGTTGATGTTCGGCTTGGGGATCGTCCTGCTCGGCATCGTGCTGGAACATCGGCGTCGTCGTAAGGCAGCGCCCGATGAAGTGCTCGCTTATCCGCGACTGGATTTGAATGATCGACGCGCGCGGCGCGCATTCTTTACTTTTCTGTTGCTGACTTTTCTGTTCGTTTCCGCAAGCGCGTTCGGCAGTTACAAAGCTTACGAATACAGCGACTCAGTCGCATTCTGCGGCAAGACCTGTCATCAGGTGATGGGCCCGGAACTGACGGCGTACCAAGCGGGCGCGCACGCGCGCGTTCGGTGCGTAGACTGTCACGTGGGTCCCGGCGCAGAGTGGTACGTGCGCTCGAAACTATCCGGCGCGTACCAACTTTACGCGGTCACTTTCAAGAAATATCCAAGGCCGATCACGACGCCGGTTCACAATTTGCGCCCGGCGCCGGAAACCTGCGAGCAGTGTCACTGGCCTGAGAAATTTTTCGGGGCACAGCTAAAAGTTTTCACGCACTACGGCTACGACGAGCAGAACACCGTGCGTCAACGGCGCATGCTGATCGAAGTCGGCGGCGGCAGCCCAACGACTGGTTTGGTTAAGGGCATTCACTGGCACATGAATATTGCCAACGAGGTCGATTACATTTCCACCGACGAACACCGGCAGGTTATCCCATGGGTGCGAATTAAGGATCGCGAAGGCAACGTCACCGAGTATTACGATCGCAATCGGCCGCTGACGCCCGATCAAATCGCATCCGCGAATACGCGCCGCATGGATTGCGTCGATTGTCACAATCGTCCCGCGCACGTCTATCTGCCCCCCGATGTCGCAGTCGATCAGGCTTTCGTCGCAGGGCGCCTCGATCCTTCGCTCCCGTTTTTGAAAAAACAGGCTGTGGAAGTTTTGAGCAAGCCTTACAACACTTCAAGTGAAGCCCTGCTGACGATCGACAATAACCTAAATGATTTTTACCGTACGAAATATGCTGAGGTGCATTCCCAGAAGCAGCCTCTGATCAAATCCGCTGTTGCTGAGATTCAGCGCATCTTTCAAACCTATTTCTTTCCGGAAATGAAGACCGATTGGCAAACGCATCCGAACAATATCGGGCATCTTTATTTCGCCGGCTGCTTCCGTTGTCATGACGGCGAACACGTAAGCCGTGACGGCAAAGTCATCACCAACAACTGCAACGTCTGTCACACTCAGATCTACGACTCAGCAAATCCGGCGGCGTCGGTGAAGATGGGGCCATTCATCCATCCGGTGGATCTCGGCTCGCTCGCCGATCGCAAGTGCGACTCTTGTCACAAGCCGAACAAGCCCTTCCAGCATCCGGTAAACCTCGGCGACATCTCCCAATTCCAGTGCGTCGAATGCCATCGCAAGAACGGCGACTCACCGGCCTCGCGTCATCCGTAAGAATCCGCAGGCCGCGGCAAAAACCCGCAAAAGAACCGAGCCGCTCAGGAATTTCCCTTAGTCTTTCCATCCCGCCCAACCCGGCATGTCAGTTGCCCATGTCACTTCCAAATCAGCGCGCGTCCTTGTCGGGTCAGGGGCAGCCGCAACTATGGGCGAACACGACGTCACACAATTCGACGAGCGAAGGTATCAGGCGTTCATGAAGGCGCTGCTGGAGGATCTGCGCGCGCTCGCGTTCATGTTGGAGGACGGCCGAGTCGAAAGCGGCGTCCATCGCATGGGCGCGGAACAGGAAATGTTCCTCGTCGATCGCAATATGCGTCCGGCGCCGCTGGCGGTTGAAGTTCTCGAGAAAGCCGCCGAGTCAAGACTCACAACTGAAATCGCGCGCTTCAATCTCGAAGCTAATCTTACGCCGCGCGTCCTCAGTGGAAGCTGCTTTCGACAAATGGAAGCGGAGCTGCTTGAGCTGATCGCGAAAACACGCGCAGCCGCCGAAACTTTCGGCGCCGACGTTTTGCTCTCAGGAATCCTGCCGACGCTCCAGCCATCAGATCTGACGCTCAACAATCTGACACCCGTGGCGCGATACGATCAGTTGAATCGAGAAGTAATTCGCTCGCGCGGTGGGCCGCTGTCGATTTACATCAAAGGCCTGGACGAACTTCATCTGACACACGACAACATCATGATGGAATCGTGCAACACGAGTTTTCAGATTCACTATCAGACGACAGCGGACAATTTTGTCGGTGACTACAACTTGGCGCAAGCGATCACCGCGCCGGTGCTCGCGGTTGCCGTGAACTCGCCACTTCTATTCGGCAAGCGTCTCTGGAGGGAAACGCGAGTCGCGTTGTTTCAGCACTCGACCGACGCGCGGTCGCGGCCTCAACTTACACGCAGCCACCCAACGCGGGTAAGTTTTGGCGACAGATGGCTCGAGCATTCCGTGATCGCGCTCTTCCACGAACAGATTTCCCGCTTCCGCCCAATCATGGTGATCGATCCCGACGAGGATCCTTTCAGCGTCCTGGCGCGCGGCGAGACGCCAAAGCTCTCGGCTCTGTGCATGCATAACGGAACTGTCTGGCGCTGGAATCGCGCCTGTTATGGAGCGCGCGACGGAGTTGCTCATCTGCGGATTGAGAACCGCGCGCTACCGTCGGGGCCGACCGTGGTTGATGAGATTGCCAACGCCGCGTTCTTTGCCGGCCTGATGCTGGCTTTGCCGGAAGAATACGGCGATGTCGCAAAACGGATGTCGTTCGACGACGCGAAAGCCAACTTCTTCCGCGCGGCGCGACATGGCTTGGAAGCGCAGTTCAACTGGATCGATGGGCAAAACTATTCAGCTTCCGCCCTGATCCTCGAACACCTGCTGCCGCTCGCGCGTGCGGGTTTGAAGAACGCCGCGGTCGCTGAGGAAGACACGAACAAGTACCTCGACATCATCAAAGACCGCGCGCGCAGCCGCCAGACCGGCGCGCGTTGGATCTTGCGTTCGTTCGCGGCGATGTCCGACGTGCCCCAGGAGCTGCGGCAACGGCGGCTGACGACGACGATGCTTGAGTGTCAGCAGAAGGAACGCCCGGTTCACCAGTGGCCAATGGCCAAGACTTCCGACGATGACGATTGGGAGCACGGCTATCGCACGATTGGCCAGTTCATGTCCACAGATCTGTTCACCGTGCAGCCTGACGATCTGATCGATCTTGCCGCGAGTCTGATGGATTGGCGCCACATTCGGCACGTGCCGGTGGAAGACGAAGATGGGCGGCTGGTCGGCGTGGTTAGTCACCGTGCACTTTTGCACTTAGTCAGCCAGGGCATGCGCGCGGAGAACATCACCGTGCGAGACGTTATGGTCCCTAACCCGGTGACAGTGATGCCTTCGACGCCGACTCTTGATGCGATCCAAATCATGCGCGAGCAGCACATCGGTTGTCTGCCGGTGGTTGAAGGTGATCAACTGGTTGGCATCGTCACGTCTTACGATTTTCTCGACGCATCGGCGCGACTGTTTCAGGAACACCTGGAGCGCCCAACGCCGGCGACGAACGGCCGCGCCCTGGCGCGAACCGCATAACCCCACGGCAAACGGAGGCAGCTTATGTCCAAAGACGAACGCGACATTCTCGAACTACTAAAGACGGAACTTGATTTCATCGAGAAAGGCGGCTACGGCCGTTCGCCGCGAACGCCCTGGAAAGAAACCGCGCCGTTCCGCGATTCGCTGACTTGCGTGAATTACGCGCTGCCTGAGAAGGCCCACCCGTGCGACGAATGTCTCTTGATCGATTTTGTTCCGGAAGAGAAACGCGACGAATTGGTGCCTTGCCACTTCATTCCGCTGACGGAATCGGGCGAGACAGTGGAAGACCTCGAGATAGAAGATAACCAGTCGAAAATGGAAAAGGCGCTGAAAGAATGGATGCGCCGCAAGATCGCGGAGATTGAAGCAGCGCGCAGCAACGGCGGGCCCGTTTGAAAAGAATACGTTTCTCCCTCTCCAAGAGGGACCGGGAATGCAGACGAGAGGAGGTGCCGCATCATGATGACGACAGCATATTTGATTCTGACTGCGCTGGTCCTAGTCGCGATTTATTTTGGAATTAGATATTTTGTGCGGACTTCACAACGCTTCGGAGGCGAGCGCGTAATTATCTGCCCTGAGACCGGCAAACAGGCGATGATTCACGTCGATGCGCGGCATGCGGCCTTGACGTCGCTAATCGGCCGAACCGATCTGCGCCTGGAAAATTGCTGGCGCTGGCCACTGCGCGAAAACTGCGGACAGGAATGCCTGCTGCAAGTGGATGTCGCGCCCGAAGAATGCCTGGTGCGGAGCGTGCTCGAGAAATGGTATCGCGAGAAGACCTGCGCGTTCTGCAACCGCCCGTTCGAGCCCAATCACGTCGTCGACCATAAGCCGGCGCTACTGAATCCCGAAGGCGTGACGGTCGAGTGGAGGCAGATTCCCATCTCAGCCGCGAACGAGGCGATGGCGACTTATCTGCCCGTGTGCTGGAACTGTCACATTGCTCAAACATTCCATCGCGAACATGTGGATCTGGTGGTGGTGGAACGATCTGTTCACTGAGGTACGACAGGCCGCGGGCCTGTGCCGAACACACAGTTAGGTTTCTGCGGATGCTGATTCCTCACCTATAATCAAGCCAGCCGAATCGGCTGGCGAATGAAAGTCGAGAAGAACATTCTGAAAAAGTCGAAAGTACTCGTCGTCGATGACGAGAAAATGATTCGCTGGTCGTTGGGCGAGGCCCTGCGCGGCTGGGGTTTCGAGCCAGTCGAAGCGCAAACCGCCGCCGCGGCAATTTCTGCGTTCGATGCCGATCCGCCCGCCGCGGTGCTGCTCGATATCAACCTGCCTGACGGATCGGGCCTCGACGTGCTGCGCAAGATGCGCCAGCGCGAACCCGAAGCCATCGTCATCATGATCACGGCGAATGTGCTGGTCGATGAAACCATTGCGGCGCTGCGTGGTGGCGCGTACGATTTCATCGGCAAGCCGATAAAC
>DATBSG010000164.1:0-3515 GCA_036559945.1 Pyrinomonadaceae bacterium | reverse complement strand
AATCGCGTCGGGGGCGTAGTTCTCGTAGAAAGGTTCGAACACGATCACTTCTTCGCCCGGATCGACGGTCGCCATCATCGCGGCGATCATTCCTTCGGTCGATCCGCACGTGACGGTGATTTCCGCTTCGGGATCGATGTCCAGGCCGAGATACCACTTCGTTTTCTTCGCAATCGCGTCGCGAAAATCTTTCGCGCCCCAGGTAATCGCATATTGATTGATGTCGTCGGCAATCGCCTGCATTGCCACGCGCTTGATGTCTGCGGGCGCAGGGAAATCGGGATAGCCTTGCGAGAGGTTGACCGCGCCATGCTTCATCGCTTCGCGCGTCATTTCGCGAATGACCGATTCGGTGAATAGACTGGCCTTGCGAGATACGCGACGTGAAATTGATGATGCGGGTGAGCTCATAGAATCAGCCACAGACAAACACAGATTCGCACAGATAAAACCAGAACGCTTAAGAGTTGAATGATTATTTCACTTGCTCTTATCTGTGTCTATCTGTGTGAATCTGTGGCTGTCGTAGTCTAGGGTTGTTCGGATTTCAGTTGCTCGATAATCGACCGCACGGCTGTCGCCTGGGATCCGTTTGGCGCGAGGCGCAGATAATTTTCGTACGCAACAATCGCCTCTTTAGGGTTGCCGCTCTTCTCGTAAGCCGCGCCGAGCAGTTGGTAGATGATCGGCTCCGTATCGGCGAGCTGATTAATGGCGATCTGAAATTCGCGCGCGGCGAGATCGTACTGGCCTTTCTCTTCGTAAGTGCGGCCGAGGCCGACGTGCGCCTCGGGTTGAAAGCCATGGCTCTCGCGAATCGCGCGATTGAAGCTGCCGATCGCGTCGTCCGTCTGTCCCGTTTCGCGATAAACGCGGCCTTCGACCGCAGACGCTTCGGGATACGCGGGCCGGTAACGCCGCGCGGCTTCGATTTCTGCCAGCGCGCCATCCGTGTCATTCAAATCCATCAGCATCCGCGCGAGCCCAACATGCGCCGCCGGATACGCCGGGCGAATTCGCAACGCCTGGCGATAAAGATCGGCGGCGTTCTGTCTGTCTTGATCGCTCTTCGCCGATTCACGGGCAGTCTCGGCCTTTTGGAACAGGAGTTCAGCGTTATCGGTGGCGCGAAGCAGGCGAACTTTGATTTCCCCGCGCGCTGATGCGGCAATCGGCATTGTGAGTTCTTTGAAGCCGTTAGCGCGAACGCGTAGTGTGTGCGCGCCCGGTGACACGGTGAGTGGAAGTCTGCCGCCGGGATCGGTTACGCCGCGGCGAATCTCATCGAGCCAGACGATTGCGCCCGGTTCAGTTGCGATCGTGAGCGTTCGCGGCTGCACACGCGGTCGCATCTTTGGTTGCGCCACAATCACAAGCGCAAGCATCGCCATTAGCAATCCCGCTAAATACAGTCGGAGTCTCATTTCCGCTACCTTTACCGCAACGCGCGAAGCGCCGCAAGGACTTTGCGGCCGAACGAATCTTGTAAAACTGTTGCGCCCGCAGGCTTCTCGGGTGTAATCTTCGCTCGCAATACAGACAATTCACTCAAACCATTTTGGCAGCCCCGACGAGTCGGGACTGACTTTCGCTGGAGGAACGTATGTTGATTGAATCAACGGTCCATCTTCCCGTCAGTTTTGCCATGCTCGATAGTCTATTCAAGGCCCCCGACTCGGCTGAGCTAGGACGCATCATCCTGCGCTGGCTTCACTTTGTCGCCGGCATCACCTGGATTGGTCTGCTCTACTTTTTCAATCTGGTGAACGTCCCGCTGCAAAAAAAGCTGGACGCGGACACGAAGAAAAAAGTTAATCCGGATTTGTTGTTGCCGGCGCTCTGGTTTTTCCGTTGGGGCGCGCTGGTGACGGTACTGGCGGGTCTGACTTATTTCGCGATGTACATTTTGAAATCCGATGTGACTAACGCAAATAATCTCGGCGGCGCAAACCTGAACATTTGGGTGGTGCTACTCGAGTGGCTCACCTACCCAATCGTGCTGTTTCTCGTCGAATTTCTCATCATCAAAAAAGTTCCCGCGCTGATCAAAGACGGCCGGGTGTTTGCGATCGTGATGTTAATTCTCGTCGGGGTCGTGACGTGGGGAATTCTGAAGTTTCTCGACGCGAAATTCAGCGTCGGCGGTTACACGGCGAGCAACAAACTTTTTTCCATTGGCGTTGGTGGCGCGTACGGTCTCGTGATGCTACTAAACGTCTGGGGAATTATCTGGCCCAACAACAAACGCGGCATAGCGGCTTTGCAGGGAGGCCCGCCCGCCGCGCCTGAATTGGCGCGCCAGGCTTTCATCGCCTCGCGCACGAACACCTGGCTATCACTGCCGATGCTGCTGTTCATGGCAACTTCGCACGGCGATTGGCTGATCTTCAGCGGCAAGAGCGGCTGAGAATCGCTCGGTTTCGAGTCAGCAACGAAGGGCACGGCGCGCGTCGTGCCCTTTTCATTGGCTGTAACAATATTAACTAAACCTCTCAATTCCTTCGTCACATTTCGCGTCCATATTTCGGCTAGTTTTACACTGGCAATCCTTCCCCTTGTTGCTTAAGCACTAATTGAAGGAGGTTCTCATGACGACAACTTACAAGGCGCGGCAATTTAATCTCAGCAATTTGAAAGGCATCTCTGACGAGACACTGGAAATGCATTTCAAACTTTACGAAGGCTACGTCAAAGAGACGAACAAGCTGAACGAGAAGATTGCCGACTTCATTAAGGACGGCAAGGTCGATCAGGAAGAGTTCGCGGAATATTCCGAGTTGAATCGCCGTTTGGGCTTTGAATACAACGGCATGGTTTTGCACGAGTACTACTTCGACAATTTGAAGAGCGGCGGAGGCACTGGCGATCCGACCGGGCGCACCGGTTTCCGCCAGGCTGCGGAAGAATCGTTCGGCAGCTATGACATTTGGAAGGCGGATTTCGTCGGGATCGGAAAGATGCGCGGAGTCGGCTGGGCCATCTGTTATGAAGATCCGTCGAAAGGCAAGTTATCGAATCATTGGATCACCTTGCATGAAACCGGCAATGTTGCCGGCTACGAGCCGATTTTAGTGATGGACGTGTGGGAGCACGCTTTCATTCTCGACTACAAACCGGCGGATCGTCCAAAATATATCGAAGCATTCTTCTCGAACATCGACTGGAGTGCCGTTGAACGCCGTCTGCATCGCCGAACGGCACAGTCGATCGCGGCATAGCTCTGACCGGATTCGTTTTTTGAACGGGCAAGCGGGTTTGTCGCTTGCCCTTTTTTGTGATAATCGATATCGAGTAAACAAATCTTAATAACCAGCGGGAGGACTTATGAACGCGCCGAAATCCGTCCTGATTACCGTCGTTTTATCTCTGGCCGCGATCGCCGCGTGCCAATCCACAAACGAAAACGCCAACACGACCGCAACGACAACTGCATCGCCACCAGTTTCGCAGGAACTCAAAGTTGTACCGCGCCCGCAGGCCATCGTGGACATGATGAAGCAGCGCGGCGAGCAGGA
>DATBSG010000163.1:0-10684 GCA_036559945.1 Pyrinomonadaceae bacterium | reverse complement strand
TGCTTCGCTTCCTGATCGTCGCGATCGCTGATGAACGCAAGTTCGGTTTGCTCTTCGTCCCAGGTCAGCTTCTGATACTTGCCTTTGCCCGCGAGCAGCGCGCCTGGCGCAGCGTCGCTCTGCGTTGACACAACGTAAACGCCATTTGTTTCTTCGTTCCTGGAAGATACCGTGTACGCGAGCGTCTTCGCATCTTTGCTCAACGTATAGTCGAGCACATCTTTGAATGTATGCTCCGCGCCTGTCGCGGTATTTCGCAGGACGAGATCCATGCCGTAGTCTTTCTTCTTTGCGCCCGGGAGCGCGGGCATCCTGCCCGCATTGGAGCCCTCCCTGCCGGTCGGGCGACTGCCCGGTGTCGCCGCGCTCGCTACCGGAGGTGTCGTCGAACCTTCTTTGAAGGTCGGGCTAGGACCAGGCGTCGCGATTGGCGCCGCAGTGTTTGTTGGAGGCTCGCCCTCGGCCTTCTTTTCATCGCCCTTCTTCTGGTCAGTATTTGCTTCACGCAGATATGCGATGAATCCGGCGCCATCCTCAGGCACTTGAAAGTTCTTCACTCGATCAATCTTTGCGACTTGGCCACTCGAGAGATCCATGATGCCGAGGGCGTTCTTCGGCATGTCCTCTGGCTTCTTCTTCTCCTTCCTGGCTTTCGAAACTTCGGCTTTGGCGGGTTCAATGCTGAAGACGACGAACCGACTGTCGGCGGTGAATGCGGGACGAACCAGACGTGCCTGCTCGGCGATGATTTCTCCGACATTCGGCAGCGAAACATCCGGCGGAGGCGCGGGCGGACGATAGCCGCGCGGCGCACGCCATTCGTTTCCGCTGGCGACGTTGCGCACAACGATCTCGCTGTCATCGTCCTGCGCCATGTACGCGTAAGCGATAAACTTTCCATCGCGCGAAATCTGCGGCGAGACAATCGATCTCCACGAGTCATAGTCCGCGTGCGTGATCGGCCGTTTCGCGACCGACGTTTGCTGTGCGCTCGCCGGCGCAAGCGCCAACTCCAGCAGCGCGATCAAGCAAACAATAGAGATACTCTGCCGGAACACTCGGGAAAAGTGTTTCATGATTCACCTCACGGTTTGGAAATGGTTACGTGCTGGCGCACGAACGACTAAAACAGTTGGAACTTAATCGTCAGATACTTCTTCGGGTTTTGGCGAAAATCGTACAGCAGCTTCACGCCTTCGGATGAAAGATTGTTGACGTTGTTGTAGAGCGCTTCGTCCGTAATCAGCTTGCCGAGGGTGCCTTCGCCGCGTTGCGCGCCGGCAACAACATTGTCGACTCGTTCGGCGGTCGTGTTGAAGCGGGCAATCGCGGCGCGCGCGTCGTTGTAAATCGCTTCGTCTTTGACTAAACGCCCCAGCGTTCCGCGGCCCGCGTTCACATCGGCGACAATCGAGTCGATCTGATCCATTGAGTGGTTCACACGATCGGCGATGCGATTCACCTTGTTGTAAAGCTCGTCGCTGGAAACAAATTTCCCGGCTGAGCCACGACCGGCGCGAATATCGTCAGAAATCTTTTTAAGATTGGCGGCGATGTCGTTTGCGTTGTTGTAGAGCGCGTCGTCGTAGATGAACTTGCCGGCTGAGCCCCGGCCGCTCTTGATTTGCTGCGCCAAATCTTCGGCGTCGCGAATCGTCGCGTTCAGGTTGTTGTAGAGCGATTCGTCATTGAACAGGCGGCCGACGGTGCCTTTGCCGGCGCGCACGTCTTTCACCACATCGTTAAGCTGATCAGACAGTTTAGTAAGCCGATCTGCCAGCTCGGTGCCGCGATTGGCCAGATCGCTCATCGTGTTGCCCGAGGTCGAGAGCAACAAGTCACCGTCTCTGACAGGCTGGCCCAGCGCCGTGCCGGGCGTAATGTTGACCATCATCTCGCTGCCCAGCAGGCTGGGAGAAGCTTGTTGGGCGGTCGAGTCGTTGCGAATGCGATCCGTCGCCGGCACTCCATCAATCGTACTGTTGATGGTCATGTAAACCTCGATCTTCTGCGGATTCGGACCAGGTCCAACTTCGGATGCCGTCATCAAACGGATGCGGTCGACTTTGCCGATGCGCACGCCCGCCAGGCGCACTTCTGAGCCTTCGCGCAAGCCGTTCGCGTCGATAAAGCGTGCGCGCAGATGCAGGTGACGCGCGAAGGGATTGAGAGTGCCGGACGCGTTCAGAATCAAGACGATCAGAACGGCGATGGCAATCAAAACGAGCAAGCCTACGCGCAGCTCGCCTAAACCAATTTTTCTGGTTGATCGTGGCATAAGAAAATCAAGGATGAAGGATGAAGGATGAAGGATGAATTAGCATCCATTCAATCTTCGTGTCTTCGTCCACAATCCTTTCCGTGAAATGCAGTGGCTTGGATTTGGAATTCAGCGCTTTCATCCTTCCGCCTTCATCCTTCATCCTTGCCTTTCAGTGTCCGCGCAAAAACTTCTGAATGTACTTGTCTTCAGCCCGGCGCAAACTTTCGTCGGTGCCGCTGAAGATCACCTGCCCATCGCTCATCATCAAAACCTTACTGTTGATGAGACACAGTTTTTCGCCCTCTTTTTCGAAGACGACTTCGCCGGCTTCGTTGACCACCGCGTATTCCGAGCAAAGATAATCCAGATTATTCATTTCGTGCGTGACGAAGATCGACGAGACGTCTTCCAAGTCGCGCAGTTTCATCGCCAACTCGCAAATCGTTCGCGCTGTCGGCGGATCCAAACCGGCCGTCGGCTCATCGAACATCACGATCTTCGGATCGCCCACCAACGCGCGCGCAATGCCGACGCGACGGCGCATGCCGCCGGACAATTCCGATGGCATTTTGTCGATCGCCTGCTCGAGGTTCACGAAGCGAAGCATCCGGCGCACCTCGTTTTCGACTTCGTCTTCAGGCACGCCCGCCTCGTGCAGCTTGAACGCGACGTTATCGTAAACCGAGAGCGAATCAAACAGCGCGCCTTCCTGAAAAATCATGCCGATCTTTTTCCGGACGTGCATCATTTGAACTTCCGAATAGTTCGTGATGTTTTCGCCGTTGACCAAAATCTGCCCGCTGTCCGGCTTGAGCAAGCCCAGCACCAACTTGATGGTTGTCGACTTTCCACAGCCCGAGCCGCCCAGAATGATCTTGGTCTCGCCCTTCATCACTTTGAAACTCAGGTCGTTGAGCACTTTCCGATCGTCGAACTCGATCGTGACGTTGCGGAACTCGATCGCGGGAATGGCGCGGTCAGAATCGTCGACTTCGCGAAAAGTCGAATCAGCAGCTTGCGCGCTGACCTGATTGTCGATTCCTTCGTCGATTGAAGATTGAGTCATCATGGCGCAGTCCCCAAAACCAATTGCAGCGCCCTGGCAAGGACGAAATCGGCGACGATTACTATAATCGAAGCCGTCACGACCGCGGAAGTCGTTGACCGCCCCACGCCGACCGTGCCGCCTTCAGTCTTCAATCCTTTGTGACAGGCGATCGTGCCCATCAGAAATGCGAACACCAGCGGCTTGACGACGCCCCCGATGATGTCGTCAGTATCGATTCCATTGCGCACCGAGCTGATAAACATCGACGAAGGCAACCCGTAAAGATAAGTCGAAACTGCCCAGCCGCCGCCGATGCCCACCGCGTCCGCAATCAAGGTCAAGAGCGGCAGCGTGAAGATTAGCGCGACAATCCGCGGCGCCACCAGCTTGCGAATCGGATCCGTTCCCAGCGCGCGCATTGCATCGATCTGTTCGGACACAACCATCGAGCCGAGCTCAGCGGAGATTGCGGAAACGACTCGGCCAGTCACCATCAACGCGGTCAGCGTTGGGCCGAGTTCTCGAATCAGCGAAACGCTGACCAGATATCCGAGCTGATCGACTGCGCCGTACGAGGCCAATGTTTGATACGTTTGCAGAGCGAGTACGCCGCCGGTGAAAAATCCGGTCAGCATGATGATCGTCATCGAGCCCACGCCGATGCTGTCCATCTGCGCCAGCGTTTCCGGGACGTAGCGGGGCTTGCGAAAGAGTCCGACGGCGGCACGCGCAACCAGCAACGCCATCTCTTGCAGTTCGAGCAACAGGCGCGTGAAGATATTCATGCTTTTCTCAGAACCATCCGCGACAGCGGGCCGGCGAGCTTAACTTCCGAAGCTTCGCAAAGGCAGGGCGTCACGAGTATCGGTAGCAAAAATGCGAATTTCAATCTCGGATAAGTGATGTGGGCGCGCGATCACGCATCTCTGACTACCTGACATCCAACACCCGATACCCGACACCCAACACCCAAATAAAAGAGCGGCCTATAATGCGCAAACCAAACGACTTGCGTCAAGGATGTGCGCCACGAAATCAAACAAAAGGCCGGCGCGCTGGAGCGGGCCGGCCTTTGAATTGGTTGCGCTCGAAGTCTTCTGCTAAGGCTTTCGCTGCTGCTGCTGTTGCCGCATCAGTCTGCGCTGCTGCCGGGGGTTAAGCGGCGCGTTGGGATTCTGATTTCGTTGCAGCCCATTCTGACGGCGGTCGAGCATACGCGGCAGTTGTTGTTGGTTGCCGCCTCGTCGCAACATCGCCTGCTGTCGCAACTCGCGCAGTCTTACTCTCTGCTCCGGCGTGAGAACTTGCAGGACCCGTGCTTCAGTTAGCGATCGCAGCCGAATCGTGTTTGCCTGCGCATCGGCGACTTCCTTCGAACGTTGCGCGATTAATGCTTCGTCAGGAGTCGGCGATTGAATCGCTTCGGTCAGCGCTCGCTGGGCCATTCGTAACCTGAAGTTCGCGGCCTGGCGCTCTTCACGCAGCTCAGCATTGATCCCACGAATCTTTTGAATCTGATCAGGAGTGAGATTCAGCGCACCCAACATTTGTTCGGCTTGATTGGTCGGCGCCTGCACCTGCCCGGCATCGCCGGAAGATTGTTGCGGCGGCGTCTGTGCGTTAGCTCCGGCGCTGACTGTCAGGAGCAACGCTGCGACGATTGCGAACTTGAGAATTGTAATCGGGGCTTGTTTCATGATTGCACCATCTTTCATGATCATCTTATTGATTAGGTTCGTCCGGCAGCACGAACGGAACATCTTCTTCACGTCCGGGAATCAAACCCAAATCTGCCGCTAGTTGCACGCGCTCTTCACGAGTTAGTTTCGCAGACTGCTGAGTCTTCGATCGCACACGATGGGTCGCGTCGCTATTTATCCGCGGAACCGGATTCGTAACCTCGCCTTTCTGTTCACGATCTCTGGTGAGACTGGCGACTCTTTCATTAACTTGCTTTTGTACTTCTTTCTCAAACTGTTCCCGCGAGTAAGTTGGCGCGTCATTGTCCTTTACCATCTGAACCGGTGTTTGCCACAAACGTGAAACGGCGAACACGATTAGCGCGCACAGCAGCAGACCCGCGAATGCCGTCGCGCCGCGCATCCACAGCGGCGAAACAGTGAAGAACTCGCGCAACGCCGCAAGCGCTGATAGTTTCCGTTCATGCTGCACCACCTGGGATGTGACGAACGCAGTCTCTGTCGCCGTCGCCGGCGACACCATCTGTCCAAGCGCTTCGTTGCGCCACGCCACGATCGAATCGTGGACAGAATTGAACACCGTGAATTCAGCGCGGCAAGCGTCGCACTGCTGCATGTGGCCTGCGAAGTCGCGCGCTTCTTCGACCGAGGCTTCGCCGTACAGGTAAGTCACCAGGTCCTCAGCTCGATGACAAACCGGTCGCTCGTTTACGTTCTGCATGACATCCTCTTTCATAACTATGCCTTCGCTGCGCCGAATTTCTGCAAACGCATCTGTAACTGTCTCAGCGCCGTGTAGAGCCGGCTCTTGACTGTGCTCAACGGCACGCCGAGCACGTCTGATATTTCCTGAAACGTCAACTCTTCGAATTCTTTCATCACCACAACTTGTCGCAAGTCCGGCGGCAGCGCGCAGACAGCCTTGCGAACTGCGACGCTGACCTCCTGGTACTCCGCCGCGCGCGCCGGCGAAACATCTGCCGGCAAAGCAAAGACCGCGGCGTTCTTTTCGGCTTCATCTTCAAGCGCCGTCTCGCTCCTGACCTTCGCGCGCCGCTGGCGCGTGATGCATTGGTTAACGGCGATGCGATGCAGCCACGACGAAACTTTTGCTTCACCGCGAAAGCCACGCAGGTTTCGGAACGCCGCCAGAAACGTTTCCTGCGTCGCGTCGCGAGCGTCATCCTCGCGGCCCAGCATTCCGAACGACAGCGCAAAGATGCGACGCTCCCAGCGGCGCACAATCTCGCCGAACGCCTCCGGGTCCCCGGACAAGGCACGTTCAACCATCTGTTCGTCAGTCGTGACCGTCTCCATTCGGTTCGCGTCGCCCGGTGGCGAAGCCGTCCAAATGCCAGCGCACCCGAAACAGCTTGTGCGCTCAAACTTTAGACGCCGGCCGCCGCAGGCAAGTTGAGAAAGTATCGCACGATGAGCCGCCCGATTGATGAATTTCACTGTCTGATGCGAACGCCGAAGCGCCAATCAACCAGTTATTGAGTTTAATTCAAGCTATTTCAGCAGTTAAAGAATGGCCAAACTGTTGACACAGGGTGACTCGAGCAACTAATCTCTAGGAGGAGGCTCGACCGAGCCTCGTCCGCGCCCTCGGACTGTTTGGCCTCGCGTCTTTCGGGTTCAAATCAGCTACGCAACCTTCTTTGTGTTCGAACGTCTTCGCCGAATTCGTCTGCTGTATGTAGTGCTGGCAGTTTTGCTGCTGGTCGGCCTTTTGCCGCTCATCGTAGCCGCCACAATGGTGTCGCGCCGCAGCGCGGAAGAGCTGCGCGCGATCGAAGGCCGGTACCAGGCGCAATTGGTGCAGGGCAAGGCGCGGCAAATCGAGTTATACGGTCAACGCTATCGCGACGTTGTCAGCGGATTGGCGCGCGCTTTCGAAATAGCGGGAGGAATTCACTCACTGACGGATGCCGGGTCAGACCAACGTCTACAGCGCACGCTTCAGGATGATCCCAACTTGATCGCGCTGGCGATTTGTCCGGTCAAAGGTGAAATTCACCGCGCGTTTCAGCCCGACGTGATTCGCAAGGAAGAAGTAGACCAGCGCATCGCCGATGTGCTCGCGCGCATGAGCGCTCGGGGCGTGATCGTGGGCCGGCCCCAAATCATTCGTTCCGGTCAGGAGATGGGTTTGACGATCGCCGCGCCGGTGATGGATGGCGATCAGATCGTCGCCGCGGTGGTCGCGGTCGTTTCATTTCAGGAAGCCTTCAAGACAGTTCAATCGTCGTCTTCGAAAAGCGCGCGGGAATTACTCGACGCTGGACTTCCAGTCGTATTCGTCGTCGATCAAAACGGCAAAGCCGTTGCTCATCCGGATGCTGCGGTCGCATTCGCTGAACGTCCCATGACGGACTTGAAAGTGGTCCAGGATTGGCTCGAGTCAGGTTCCCAGGTGCAATCGGCGCTTTCCCCGTTTGCGCTGGAGCGCGATGGTAAATCAGTTTCAATGCTCGGCTCGTACGCAACGGCCGAGCTGGATCACAATTCATTGCTCGGCGTCATTGCGATTCAAGACGAGTCAGCGGCGCTCCGATCCGTACGGGACATGCGCAATCAGGTTCTCTTCGTCAGCTTGTTGGCCGCGATACTCGCGTTGGTATGTGGATTCTACTTTGCCCAGAAGTTGACCCGTCCGGTGCGCGAGCTGGCGGCCGGCGCGACGCGTATTGCCGGCGGCGATTTTTCTCAACGCGTGAAGGTTCTCGGGCGCACGGAACTGAGCGAGCTCGGATCTTCGTTCAACCAGATGACGGATCGAATCGAGCGCTTCGTACAGGATTTGCAGCGCTCGGCTGACGAAAATCACGAACTGTTTCTGGGCACGGTCAAGGCCCTGGCGGCCGCCATCGATGGCAAGGACCCGTACACCCGCGGGCACTCAGAGCGCGTGTCGCGATTTTCTGTGGCGACAGCTGAAGGTCTCGGCTTGAATGAAGAAGAGATAGAAAAGGTTCGTGTCAGCGCGTTGCTCCACGACGTCGGCAAGATCGGAATTGACGATCGAATTCTGAAGAAACCTTCCGCGCTCGACGATCAGGAATTCGAGATGATGAAGACGCATCCGCAGAAGGGCTACAAGATCATGTCGCAGATTCCGGCGATGCGCGAGTTCCTGCCAGGCATGTACATGCATCACGAAATGATTAATGGCCAGGGCTATCCGCAAGGCTTGAAGGGCGACGAAATCCCGATGCAGGCGCGCATCGTGTCGGTTGCGGACACCTTCGATGCGATGACTACTGAGCGGCCGTATCAGGCGGCGATGGAACTTGAAGCGGCGTTGACACGCTTGAAGAGTTTCGTCGGGACGCGTTACGATGCGCGCGTGGTAGCTGCATTTATCGCGGCCTGCGAAGCGGGAAAGATTCGCCCGGGCGTCACGCGCTTAAAACGAAATCAAAGCGACTACGTCGGCAACTCAATTCCCGCCATGCCGATTACTCCGACATCAGATTCAATCCTGGCAGTTAGTTAGTTCGCGTCAGAAGCCCGCCCGTCACGTAAGGCCACTGAAACCACCAGGCTACGTGACTTCGTGGCGTCGGCTGACGCCGCGACGTTCTGCCACGTATAATCGAATCAAACGATTAGACTGAGAATTAGCTATGCCCTTTTGGCGCAGAAAAAAGGATGAGTTTGTTTCTCTCGGGCTGAACACGCCTGCTGTTGATGAGCCTGCCAGTCAGCCAGCTCCGGAAGACCTGGCCCCGGTGGCGCCGCCCCCAGAAGAACCGGCGCCCGCGTCCACGCCCTGGCAGACGTCCGTGCTCGGCCTCGATATGTCGATCGAGCAACTGCAAGCGCGTGAAGCGGCGCTGGAACAGGAATTCTCGGCCCGCTTTCGTCGTGCGGTATCGGCAACACGTGAATCGCTCTCGCAAAGAATCGACAGCGTTTTCGCCGGCGCGAAACAGATCGATGCGGCGCTTCTCGATGAACTGGAAGAGGCTTTGATTGCCGCGGACATTGGCGTGCCGACGACGATGCACGTTCTGGAGACGGTCCGCCGCGGCATCAGCCGCAAGGAAATCGATGACATCGAAAAATTAAAGGCATCGATTAAGTCGGAGTTGCTGTCGATCTTGCAGGGAGCCGAAGCGCATGGCGTCGCGTCAGAAACCAGTGTTCCTGAAAGCATCTCGCCGTACGTGATGATGATTGTCGGCGTGAACGGCGTGGGCAAGACGACGACGATCGGCAAGCTCGCGCAGCGAATAAAATCCGAAGGCAACGACGTTTTGATTTGCGCGGCAGACACATTTCGCGCGGCCGCGAGCGAACAACTGGCGATTTGGGCGGAACGCACGGGCGTTCCTTTGATTCAGCAGAAGCAGGGAACTGATCCAGCCGCGGTCCTGTTCGATTCGATGAAGGCAGCGAAAGCGCGCGGCTCAGACGTTTTGATTGTGGACACAGCCGGTCGTCTGCACAACAAATCGAATCTGATGGCGGAACTCGAAAAGATGAAACGCGTGGCCGGGCGTGAAGTCGAAGGCGCGCCGCACGAAACCCTGCTCGTCGTCGACGCGGTGACTGGTCAGAACGGTTTGGAGCAGGCGCGCCAGTTTTTGAAGATCGCCGGCGTCACCGGAATTGTTCTAACCAAACTTGACGGCACTGCGAAAGGTGGAATCGCCGTGGCCATCGCGAAGGAACTTGGCCTGCCGATCCGTTACGCAGGCATCGGCGAGAAAGTTGATGATCTCGTAGTCTTCGATCCGGAGCAGTACGTGAATAGTCTTTTCAATTGATGGAATGATCTAACCACAGAGGACACAGAGGAACGCGGCAAAGAAATCCGCCAATCATGAACACATTCGTTCTGCCTCCCACGGAAAAAAGAAAACACTACGAGTTGCGCGCGTTGGCGCTCCGCGATTTTGCCGGCGTGCAAGCTGGAGAAGCTCTGGATCCTTTCGCGCTCGCGCAATTCGCGAAGTTGCTGGTCGTAGATTTCGATCAGATCAAGGGCTTGTCAGATGAGTCGCGTGAACATCTGCTCGGCGCGGGAACGGACGAATGGTCAGGCGGTGCATGCTCGCAGCCGCTGCCGAATGGTTGGCGAATCGTAATTCTCAATCCCGCGCACGGGGTGCATCGCAACCGCGCGACACTGATGGAAGAGATTGCGCACGTGTTCCTCGGTCACAAGCCAAATCGGCTGGCGGTTGTCGAGCAGAGCGACTTCCGCTCCTCTCGCGAGAGGTCTTGGGAGAGGGTGCGAAGTTTAGCGGCGAAGGGGAAAAAAGAAAAAATGTCATCTATCGGAGCTACAAGCCCTCACCCTAACCCTCTCCCAAAGGGAGAAGGGACCAGACTCGTCGCACGCGACTACAACAAATCCGATGAGGAAGCTGCGTATGCGATCGGCGCGGCGGCCCTCGTACCCTATGCTGCCCTGCGCCAACTCGTCTTTGAAGGTCGCACCGCCGAACAAATCGCGCGGCGCTTTCGCGTCAGTCGCCAACTCGTCGAATATCGCATCAAAGTCACGCATCTTTGGCAGTCCTACAAAGGTGCTTCTGCCTCGCGCGCTCAACACGTATAATAAGTGAGCTTGGGACGCGAATATTCGCCTCTCAAGCATTCTTTATGGCTCAAGTAATTCACAAAAGCGCCGTTGGCTTGTCGGTTGTGGACAAGCTGCGC
>DATBSG010000162.1:0-10468 GCA_036559945.1 Pyrinomonadaceae bacterium | reverse complement strand
CCGACGCGCAACTGCACCTCTGCTAAGTCGCAGGACGGCTCGCCCGCGAGCGGCCCGTGTGTAGCGTTGGCGCCGACAAACTCTGTCAGCACCTGATCGAATTTCAGGCCGAGACGATCGAGACGTGTCCGCAAAACCCGGTCTGCGGCCTTCGCCTTTTCGTACGCGTCGGGCCACGCGTAAACCAGAGTGCCAACGGCCTTAAAACCTGCTGAATAGCTCACTGAAACTTTCAGCGAATCCGTCGCAGGTCGGCCTTTGATGCCAAAAACGCGAACGCGATTCGGACCTTCGTCGGCCAATTGAATGGTCGTGAAGTCAGCAACACAATCCGGCGTTATGTATTCGTGCGGATCACCCATCTCGTAAACCAACTGCTCTTTGATCGATGGGATGTTGACGCTCCCGCCTGTTCCCTCATGTTTGGTAATCACAAAGCTTCCATCCGGCGAAGCTTCGGCAATCGGAAAGCCGACGTTCGCTAAGTCAGGAATCGTCTGCCATTCATATTGACAGTTGCCGCCGGAGCACTGCGCGCCGCACTCGATGATGTGCCCCGCAATTGTTCCCGCCGCGAGCCTGTCCCAATCGGCCGCGGCCCAACCAAATTCATGCATCATCGGGCCAAGCGTCAAACCCGTATCGGTGGTTCGTCCGGTGATGACAACATTTGCGCCCTGCTTCAGCGCGTCGACAATCGGCGCCGCGCCGAGATAAGCATTCGCGCTTTGGATTTGATCACGGACAGCGGCCAATCCCTCGCCTGTGTCAAGGTTCCGAAGTTCAATCCCGCGCTCCAACAGATCGTCAACTCGCGCGAGAATGTCATCACCCGTCACGATGCCGATCCGGACTTTGCCGCCCAGCCCCAACTCCCGGGCCACGTCGCGAACGGCAGATGCGCAGCCGCTCACATTTACGCCGCCCGCGTTGGCTATAACCTTGATACTGCGCTCGACACACGTCGGCAGAATCTGCTTCATCAGCGGCACGAAGTCACGCGCGTAGCCGGCCGCTTGGTCACGCGCCTTCTGCTTTTGCATGATCGACATGGTCACCTCGGCGAGGTAGTCGAGCATCAGATAATCGACGGCGCCACCTTCGACCTGACGCACGGGCGCGTCAGGCAGGTCACCCCAAAATCCCTGGCCCGCGGCAATGCGAACTTTCTGTTTCATTAATTACGAGTGATGAAACGAACGAACACGGAACCGAGCGAGAAAAACAGAACAACCGAGCCGTCACTGATGGCGGCGTCGCAGAAAACGAATTCGCCCGGCCCCGTGCTGGTAACTAACTGCGCGAACAGCTACTGCTGCGGTGGCGTCGTCGATGGTGTAGCTGCCGGCTTATGCATCCGATGTTTCCGCGGTCGGCGCATTCCGCCGCCGGTCGTGAACATCATTTTTTCAGGCTCACCGGGAACGCTCATCAGCGTCAAGCTGTCGCCGACTTTCTTCGCGCGCAGCGAATGTGCATGCGGTGCGCCTTCCGGCATCACGGTCACAGCCGTATAACCACAGGTTGTCACCGCCACGATCCGACCCGAGTGCGTGTCGCTGCCCATGCTCATCGTGAAGTTGTTGCCGGTAATTGTCAGAGTGGCGTCCATTGCTGGTTCGTCACCGTGTTTTGCCTTACCCGTGTAGGTGCCCGACAGATCTGTCTGTTCCTGCTGCGTCGGATCGCAGCGGCCGGTTCGTCGCGGCGCCGGCGCCGGTGTCTCTGTAGCCATTGCGCCAGTGTCGGCCGCGGCTTCAGGCGAAGCCTTCGGCCGTGGTCGCCGGTGGCGAGGCCGACGCGGTTTCGCCGTATTGCTGTTCGAGGGCGCCATCGTCGTCGAAGAATTCGAATTCTGTGCCGAGACGACAAGACCGGTCGCGACTATTGCCACAACCACAGCGGCCACAAGCATTAGGTATTTGGTGGTGCTCTTTCTCACGGTTGTTCTCCTTTTGTATGCGTTTCGTCGAGGAGGCAGAAGCCGCCTGACTTACGTTAATGATGCCGGCAAAACAAATTGGCCCAGATGTGGCCCTGAATAATTCAAACTCACGCGCAATGCAAGCTCCAGGGCTTCTCTCGTGTTTTCCGGAGCGATAACAGCGTCGACAAATCCGCGCGCGGCCGCGTACTTCGCGTCGAGCTCGCGCTCATAAGTTTCGCGCACTTTGCGCATTTCGATCTCCAACTCCGGGCTTGGTTCCTGTCCATTCTTTTTCAACCGCTCAAGCTCGCTGCCGAAAACCGCCTGCACGGCCGAGTCGCCTTCCATGACGCCCATGCGCCCGGTTGGCCAACTGAAAATGAAATCCGGATCGAAGCCCTGCCCGGCCATGGCGTAGTAACCTGCGCCCGAAGCATGATTGATCGTCAAGACGATCTTCGGCACGATGGCAGTCGCCATCGCTTCGACGAAGCGCGCGCCGGCGCGAATGATTCCGGAATGCTCGGCCTCTGGTCCGACCATGAAGCCGGAAACATCCTGAATGAACAGCAAAGGCGTGCCATGACGATTACAAGTTTCGATGAAGTACGCGACTTTCTCGGCCGATTCAGTGTAGATGATACCGCCGAAGCGCGGCGCGCCACCGGACGGATCGCGAAACATGCCGCGCGCGTTTGCAATCACGCCAACCTGAATCCCGCAGAGGCTTGCGTGACCGGTGATAATCTCTTTCGCGTAGTCAGCCTGAAATTCGTCCAAGTTCCCGTCGTCCAGCAAACAATTCAGCAACGCTCGCATGTCGTACGGCTGCCGATGATCTTCAGGAATGATGTCGTAAATTTTGTCGGCGGGCAGCTTCGGATTTTCTCCTCCTGATGTCTGACTTCTGACGTCTGACTTCTGTTTTGGTAACTCCGCCACGAACTCTCTGATCTTCTCAATCGCTGCCTCGTCGTTCTCAACTCGATAATGCGCCACTCCCGAGAGTTCGTTATGCGCGCGCGCGCCGCCAAGTGTTTCGTTGTCGATCGTCTGGCCAGTCGCGCCTTTTACCAGGTTCGCGCCGCCAAGCCCCATGAACGACGTGCCTTCGACCATAATGATGACGTCCGACAAAGCCGGCAGGTACGCACCACCCGCAATGCATGGCCCCATCACGGCTGAAATCTGCGGCACCTTCAAATAACGCCGCATGATCGAGTTGTAATAGAAGATTCGCGACGCGCCGTACTGTCCCGGAAAGACGCCGCCCTGAAAGGGCAGATTCACACCAGCAGAATCGACGAGATATATGATCGGAACGCGCGAGCGCATGGCGATCTCCTGCGCCCGCAAAATCTTCTTAATTGTTTCCGGCCACCACGAGCCGGCCTTCACCGTTGCGTCGTTCGCAACAACAACGACTTCCCTGCCGGCAACTCGGCCAACCGTCGTGACGACCCCTGCTGCCGGCGCCGCACCGATTTCCGTTCCACTTTGCTCTTTCCCCTTTTGGCCTTCTGATTTGTATTGGTCGTACGCGACCAACAGTCCGATCTCCTGGCTGAAGGAATCCTTGTCAAGCAGTAGATCAATGCGTTCGCGCGCCGTGAGTTTCCCCTGCTTGTGTTGCTTCTCAATGCGCTCGGGACCGCCGCCAAGTCGTAGCTTCGCTTCCAGCTCGCGCAACTCATTCGCCAGTTCGCGCAGTCGTGTTGGTTTTGCTTTTGTTTCTGATCGCGACTTATTTAGACCGGACAGTGCCCTGGTGTCGTCTTTGATTGGGTGGGTGATTCCTGACTCCTGACTCCCGACTCCTGACTCCCGCTTTGCCAGCGGGCGTACTTTGAACGCCGAAGTGGACACGACTTCAGATTCTCGTTCGGCCATTTTCGTCTCTGAGAGCGGTTTCTGATCGAGAAAAATAGCACAGTCCGAGAGCTTCACGCCAATTTCGGTCTGGTTAAGACCAAAGCTTCCACAATGCTGCTCTGTTTGCGGTTTTCAATAGCCCTTCGAAGACGAGCACGCGTTTGCCTCGAATCTCAACTGATACGTCACCCTCAGATGTGCGCGCCAACCATCTCGCCGGCTCGTCAGAAATGACGCGCGCATTCGAGTATCTCAACTTCGCACGCTTGATGTAGGCATCAAAGAACTCGCGCGCGTCTTTCTCTGTGTCCCACGCAGACAACGAAATGTAGACGCTTTGGCCGCGCGCATTCTCATAGACATCGTAACGGTCGCCGGCCCAACCTGCGGCAGCTTGTCGCGACATCGCGGCTGATTTCAGAAATTGATCGAGAATCAGATAAAAACTCCATTCGCCATTCACATCAGAGTCGATCTGCCGCCATCCACGTCCGAGCGACAGTCGAATGTCAGGCAACGAAATTTTCGCCGGCGCTTCGCGGGCAAAGTATTTCTCCGGATGAAGGATCTGCTCCGTCGATTGCGGCAGCGTGGTGAATGCCTGCGAAACTTCAGACCAGCCACCGCTCTGGTGAACGACGCGCGTCCAATTCAGACCCTCCTGATATGGAAACAGAAGCGTCTCGCGCAGTGCGCGCGGCGCCTTGTCTAACTCTTCGGTGGCCGCTTCCGTGCCGGTTAGAGATTTGATGAATGCGAGCGCACGCAGAGGGTTGCTGGTCACGTACATCGTCATCGCCAACGTGGCGTCGCCTTCGATCAAGGCGTGCGCGGCGAGTTCGGCGTCTGAGTCACCTTTCGGCCACGGCTCAAACCTGCGCAAGTTGAAGTGCTGGTCCTGAAGCGCGTGCGTCAGCTCATGCGCCATGATGGGCTTCTGACCGTCGATGTCGATCCAATCAGCGAGATGAAATTGCTGCGCTTTCGGATCGTAATAACCGGCGACCTGTTCCGTGAGCAGACGAACGATTAGCGGCCGCAACTGAAAATCAGCGGGTGCGAGGCCTAGTTTCTTGAGCGTCACTTCCGACGCGTGCATCTCTGCCGGCGTCGTCTCTCGATCAAGATTGCCGATAATCATCCGCTCGATTTCGGCGCGCGATTGGGCAGAACTTTGGACAGGCCGCAGCACGGTCAGTTCACGAAGTTGACTGGTTTCCTGCAACACCTCGTTCGTTGCGGCGGCGAGCGCGGCGTTGCGAGCAGCCACGGTGGAAGTGTCGCTTCCCTGGGCGGATCGTTGCGCCGACGTGCGTACGACCGCGCCAGCGGAAACCGCCAAAATGCAGAACAAAATTACTGGAAACGCTTTGCCTGACTTTGGTGTCCGCAATTCGTCAGACGACACGCGACCTGAACTTTTCTTTGACATCATCCTGATTCGCTTTTATAGTCCGCTAAAGCTCCAATTCAACAAAGCAGAGTTTACCCCACCAGCAGACGCTGGCGGTAAGAGATTAACCGAGAACCCGTTTTGATGAATCCCGCACAAGGCGACGACTTCGACCACTGGCACGAAGCTTCTTTGCGTGTCCGCTATGCCGAAACCGACAAGATGGGCGTCGTGTACCACGCGAACTATCTCATCTGGTTTGAGATTGGCCGCACTGAGTACTGCCGCGCCCGCGGATTTTCTTACCGCGACATGGAAGAAAGTGAGAACGCTTTTCTGGTCGTCGCCGAGAGTTACTGCCGCTACAAAGCGCCCGCGTATTACGATGACGTCCTGATTGTGAGAACCCACATCACCGAGTTGCGCCGCCGTTCACTGCGATTCGGGTACGAGATTATCCGCGACTCGGACGGGGTGGTGATTGCGGAAGGCGAAACTGGTCACGTCGTCACCGACGCCAACGGTCACGTGCGTACAATGCCGCCCGCCTTTGCGGAAATGCTCCTCGCGCCTCCCATCGAGGTTGAGATGGAAGGCGAACCGGTGCCGGAGATCTCGCCGGAGTAGCTTACCAAAGTGCGCGGTGTGCAGTGGGCAGTGGGCGGTGTGCAGTGAGCGGTGGTAGTGGCAGAAACAAAGAAACAGTCTATCCTGTCTCCGCTTTCCCAGGCTTACCTGAAGGAGACTCCCATGAAAGTGAAAAATTATCAGGAACTCATCGCGTGGCAGCGAGCAATGGATCTAGTCGAATTAGTTTACAAAGCATCACGGGGGTTCCCTCGTGAAGAAATTTACGCACTGACAAGCCAAGTTCGAAGGGCAGCGGTCTCAATCCCTTCTAATATTGCGGAAGGGCAAGGCCGGAGAACTACGTCGGATTTTCTGCGCCACTTGTCGATTGCTTATGGCTCTTTGTGTGAAGTAGAAACACAACTGCTAATCGCGGGCAGACTCGGATACATAACGGCCGCTCAACTTGAAGCGGTAATGGATTGCGCTGGAGAAGTCGGTCGTCTGCTGAACGGGCTAATGAACTCGTTGTCGGGATGAGATGTTATTGCGGCTCACTGCATACTGACCACTGCTCACTGCGCGCTGCCCACTGCACACCGCCCACAGCACACTGCTCACGGCTCGTGGCTCAAATTAATCCGCTCAATTGATCGGGCCCGGCCGGTTTCTTCATCTACATCGACAACCGCACCGCAGATGCGCACTTCACCTTTCGAATGATCCGGTTTGCGATGAAGCGGGGACATGAACCGGTTGATGATGTCGCCTTTTTTCATGCCAATGACGCCGCCATAACTACCGGTCATGCCGAGATCCGTTATGTATGCCGTGCCTTCGTGCAGAATGCGCTCATCCGCTGTTTGCACATGAGTGTGAGTGCCGTAAACGACTGAAACCTTCCCATCCAAATGCCAGCCCATCGCAATCTTTTCTGAAGTTGCCTCGGCGTGCATATCGACAATGCGCACCTTCACCTTGCCATCGAGCGAATCAAGCAGCTCATTCGCAATGCGAAACGGATCGTCGGCGGGCGCCATGAAAACTCGCCCCAGCAAATTGATCACAGCAACACGAGTTCCCTTCACCTCGCCGACCCAAAGTCCCTGACCCGGCGTCGTCGGTGGATAGTTAGCCGGCCGCAGCAGCTTTGGCTGTTTTTTGATGTAATCAATCACTTCGTGCTTGTCGAAGATGTGATTGCCGGACGTCATCACGTCGACGCCGGATGAGAAAAGCAGATCGGCAATCGCCGGCGTAATCGAAAATCCACCCGCCACGTTTTCCGCGTTGATAATCGTGAAGTCGATCTGGTGCTGCTCTTTCAGATCCTGCAAACGATCGAGTAGTGCCGCGCGTCCCGGCTTGCCGACTACATCGCCGATGATCAGAAGCTTCATAAGAGCAAAGTAGCGCAAGCTGTTAGCTTGCGCTCTCACAAGTTAACAACTTGCGCTACTTAATTGGCAGAAGGAGCACCGCCGGGCCGTTCCGAAGTCGTAATTGAACCTGAGTAATCAGGTGGGTGGCCTTTTTGTCATCCCAAGCTTTTGGCATCTCTTAGCGATGAAGAAACGCACTAGCCTGCGAAGTCGGCCTCCCTTATTAACGACGTTGGCTCAATCATCTTAAATCGGTGACGAACCCCGCAGAAAGTTTCCTTCTGCCAGGGCGGATACTAACACAGTCCGCAAATTGTTTGTTAGCAAACGCGAGAAAAATTACGAAGCTGTGGAAGCGCGGTCGAGCGCACGCGCGGGTTTCAAAAGCCGATCCAGCATTTCTGAGCATTCAGCGCTGCGGGTCGCCAGCTGTTCATCAACCTGCTCGGACATTTTCCTGAGCTGGTGCAACTCATCGGCGATGTAAAGTGCGGCCAGAATCGCCACTTTCCGCGAATCCACGGTCAGCGTGCCGGAGGAAATCTCGCGCATCCGCTGATCCACGTACTCCGCCAGTTGCTTGAGATATTCGGGATCGCCATCGGAGCGCACCGTATAGGCCTGGTCGTATATTTCGACCTTGATTGTGGGGGACGATGCCGCTTCGCTGTTTCTATCAAACCCAAATGAATCTGCACTCATCAGCGTATCGCCTCCGCAATTTCAGGATCGATGGTCGCAATCGTGTCGAGAATCTTTTCCACCTTCGCGCGAATCAAATCGCGTTCGGCGTGCAATCGCTGAAGCTGTGCGCCGAGCTGCTGCTTGTCTCCGCTTCCATAGGTAGCGAGCTGCCGCTCGAGCTCTTCCTTTTCCTGCCGCAGCGTTTTTGTCAGTTCGATTGTGCGATAGATCTTGTCTTCGAGGTGTGAGAATTTTTCGAGTCCGTTCAAGGCCACCATTCTTTTACTCTCCAACTCGCGGCGTTTCGGTCGCCGTGATTATCCGCTGTCGTGCTCGCCAGCGCAAGAGATAAGTGGCACAGACTTCAGTCTGTGATTTACCGTGCCCCGGCTGGAAAGAAGTCACAGACTGAAGTCTATGCTACCTCAGCGAACTTCGGCATTGAATTTTTGCTTGAGCGCCTCGACCAGCGGCCAATGAATCTCGTCGACCTCATCATCGCGCAACGTCCGGTCGTCGGCGCGATATTCCAGGCGAACCGTAATTGAACGTTTGTGGTCAGGAATGCCTTCACCTTCGTAAGTCCCAACAAACTCGGCTTCCACAAAGTGCGCGGCGTGCTGCTCTTCGATTGCACGAATCAGATCCGCTACGGTCAACTTGCGATCGACCAGCAACGACACGTCACGAACGATCGATGGAAAGCGCGGCAGTGGCGAATAAAGCACGGGCAGTTCGCGCAATTCCAGCAGAGCTGTCAAGTCGACTTCCGCGACAAAGACCGGCTGCCGAAACTTGTGTTGCGCGGCAACGGATTCCGATAAACGCCCAATCGATCCGACATCGGCATCGCCCACGCGAATCGCGGCGCTCTGTCCGGGGCGAAGATGCTTTACCTCGGCGGCCACGAACCGAAGCCGCGGCAGGTTCATCGCCTCGATCGCCGATTCAAGCGCGCCTTTGGCATCGTAGAAATCCAACTCGCGCTCGGGTTGGGCGCGATTGGCAAGCATCAAGCCGCCGGTTGCGACTATCGCAAGGGCTTCTCGCTCGGCCGGCAGTTCATCAGAGCGCGCAGCGAACACCCGCCCTAATTCGAACAGGCAAACGTTCCGCGTACCATGATTTATGTTGTGCTGAATTGCGTTGAGCAGGCCGGGCAGAAGCGTCTGCCGCATCTGCGAGGCTTCTTCGATGATGGGGTTTGTCAAAACAACTGACGAGGATTCGCCCGAGCCGCGCAGCTTCGGGATTAGTTCGAACTCAGTGGTGCGCTCGACAAAACTGAGGCTGATTGCTTCGTCATAACCTTGCGAGGAAAGGCTGCTTCGCAGCGCGCGCTTGCGGCTCTCGGTTGAGTGATATTCGCCCGCACTGCTCGCTGAGGGCAGTGCGCTCTGGATTTGATCGTAGCCTCGGTGACGCGCGACCTCTTCGACCAGGTCTTCCTCGATTGCGACGTCGTGGCGCCATGAAGGCACGAAGAACCTAAGCGTCTCGCCGTCCTGTTCTCGCAAGTCAAATCCAAGCGCTTTCAGAATCCGCAAGATCTCTTCAGTCTCAACTTGCAGACTGGTGATCGCCTCGACGCGCGATGGCCGCAAGGAAACTTCGCGGCTCTTGATCGGCGCCGGATATACGTCGAGTGAGTCTTCGGTCGCTACTCCGCCGGCCAATTCGCAAATCAGCGCTACGCAACGTTCTTGCGCCGTGAGAACGCCTTCGGGATCGGTGCCGCGCTCAAATCGATGGGAAGCTTCGGTGTTCAAGCCAAGCAGTTTGGCCGTGCGCCGGACCGAAGCGGGATTGAAGTAAGCACTCTCAATGAGCACGTCTGTTGTCGAATTCGAGAGTTCGGACTCCTCGCCGCCCATAACGCCGGCGACAGCCACTGGTCGACTGGCGTCGGCGATCACGAGCATCTGTTCATCGAGTTTTCGATCCACGCTGTCGAGTGTCTTGATTGTCTCGCCTTTCGCGGCGCGACGAACGACGATTCGCTTCTCACCCAACTTCGCAAGATCGAACGCGTGCAGCGGCTGTCCCAGTTCATGCAGCACGTAATTCGTGACGTCAGCGACATTGTTGATTGGGCGCTGTCCGATCGATTCGAGCTTCTTAACCAACCACTCTGGCGATGGCGCGATCTTCACGCCGCGAACAATGCGCGCCGCGTAACGCGGGCATAAATCGGTATCGCGAATCTCGACAGAAGTAAAATCGCTCGTCTTACCGTTTGTATTTTGGACTTTGGGCTTTGGACTTTGGACTTTGGACTCTTCAATTAGCGCAACTTCACGCGCAATTCCCACGTGCGACAGACAATCGCCGCGATTCGAGGGCACCTCAACATCCAGCACGAAGTCATCGCCGCGCGCTTCAACAGCGTCGACCGCCAGCCCAACATTCGTGAGCCGGTCCCGAATCTCTTCGGGCGGGAGCCTTGTCGCTGTCAGTTCGCGTAGCCAGTTGTAAGAAATGAACATGTGCTTTGAACTTTGTGCTTTGTACTTTGACTTCTAATCCCCTGTTACACAGCTCGTGGCTGAGAAATTCGCAAGTCAAAACTGCGATCAAAGTACAAAGCTCAAAGCACAAAGTACAGAAAGCGCAGCGTTATCATCTAAACTGCTCTAAAAA
>DATBSG010000161.1:0-5989 GCA_036559945.1 Pyrinomonadaceae bacterium | reverse complement strand
GCGCGTCCGAAGTGATGAAACACGCTGGTGGCCGGCGGCACCTGATAGTAGTAATCGATTGTGGCGTCGCTGTTTACCCAGTTGTAGTTGTAGCCGATGTTCATCATGAGCTTCGGCGTGGCCATCCAATCGATCGAAGTTTGGAAGGTTCGCGATTTGATCGACGCGCCAAAATCGGTCAGCGTCTCGCCCGCGATCTCCGAAGGATTCGCATTATTTCGCGTAATCACTGAGACGTTGAAGTTCACTTTTCGATTCGGCGCAAAGCGGCTCTTCGCGCGAATGTTCGTGTAGTCATAGTTCCCTATGCGCGTGAAAACGTTATCGGCGGTGCCATGTTCAGCGTCGAAGTAGAGCGTCCAGTTCTTCACTGGCCGCATTCGGAAGCCGCCCAGGATCGCGTGCGTGTGGTTTGTTTCCTCTTCAATTTCCGGCGTCAGCGCGGCCGGCAACAGCGATCCGAAATTGAAGCCGGCGCGGACCTGTTCTTCGCGACGACTGCCGTAGCGATAGCCGAGATGCATCGAGTAGTTGCGGTTGAACTGGTAATCGCCTTCGATCGTGTTCAGGTACTTTCGGTATTTCGTCAATGCGTCGTAAACGAAGCCCGTTGGGAAACTCGACGAAGTGGATGCGGGCGGACGTGTCAGCACAAAGCCCGCGTTGTACAGACCGGCGCCGGTGATTTTGAAATCCTCGACCTTGAAAGTGTTCGAGATTCTCAGTTTGTCGGTCGCGAGCAGAGTAATGCCAATGTCGCCGACCGTATTCGGTCTTTCGACGCTGCCCTGAATATTAAAGAAGCCAAGTGTGAGCGTGTTCGGCGGCGCGAGTTGTCCGGTGATTCTGGTATTGAAGTTGGTGGCGGTGAAGTTCTCGGCGAATAGGTTATTGGAGGTTGCTTTGCTGTAGATGATGCGACCGGTGACATCCAGTCTCTTCTCGATCAACGTGTGCAGGCTCGCGCGCGTGAAATTGACGTGGCTGCGCGTCGGTTCTGCGCGATTGAAAGAAGTGTAACGCGCAGTGTTCGTCGGATTTGGATTGATAAAAGCAGGAATCGCGGCGACAAAGCTGTCGTCCTTGAAGCGTCGAAAGCCCTGAAGAAAAGTCCAATCGATTGGGCCTAGCCTGCCATCTGCTCCAAAGCGGTAATCATCAGCGCGCGAACGCGCGTTCACCAGCGGTTGAAACTCGTTGCCGCCGATGTGGTAGGTCGTAAAGAACGGTCCGGTGTAGCGTTCCGGCGAATAACCAAGAGTAAAACGGATGGTTTCATTCTTTGGCAGAATCGTCAGCTCGAAATCGCCTAGCTGCGTTTTTGTATTGTAGCCGTGATAACCAGTGAGCGAATTTGGCGGTACGGGAAAGCCGGTGAACAACCAGTTCGGATTAGCGAAGCTGTTCAGGAAGCGATAGTACTTCATCCGGCGATAGCTGCCTTCGAATCGATACAACTTTGGATTCTCGGCGTCGAAGCGCAAGCTGCCGGTAGGGTCGGCGCCCCACCCAGTCGAAGTTATCAGCAGCGTATCGAACAATCCGCCGCCTTTGCCGTCCTTCGATTTCAACAGCAAACTCGAATCGAAGATGCGCGGTCCAGCTTTGTAGTTAAGATCGCTTTTGAACTTGTTGACGTCACCATCCACCCGAATTCCGCGGTAACCAAACTCGAGTGTGCCGGTAGCGGTGAAATCGCCGGCGTCCTCGCCCACAGTTTGTGACGTAGGCTCGGCTTCGGTTTTCTTCTTCGCGTCCTTTTTCGCATCCGGCTTTTTCGGGTCGTCTGACTTCTTGACGGTCGCTGACTGTGTCTCGGCTGTTTTGTTCGCTGCGACCGCGGGCTGGCCGTAAGTAATCGTCGCCGTGGCCCCCAGCAAAAGAGCGGGTAGCACTCGCAGCAAATTCCAAATATGGCGTTTCATATGATCCATCCTTTGGCTATGACTCGCTATCAATGATTAACGGAAGAACACGGGGCTCGAGCGCGACCCGTGAATCTTTGCGTGGCACGCGGTGCAGTTAGCGTACTGCGCGTTCTGATTATGTTGCGGGCCGGCCGGTTCCACCGCGCCCACATCGTGCGCCAGGCTGTGACAGGTCAGGCACAATTGATCGACGGCGCTGAATTTCAACAACCGCGGATTCGCTGAGCCGTGCGGCGTGTGGCAAGCCGAGCAGCCTTCGGTCTTAACCGGCGCGTGCTCGTAAAGGAACGGGCCCTGCTTGTCGGCGTGACATTTTATGCAGGCGGCATCGCCACCAGTCGCCAGGCGTGTCTGTTTCAACTCGAAGCCCCCATGCGGGTTGTGGCAATCGCTGCAACGCATCGCGCCTTCCAAAACTTTGTGATGGAACGGCATGTTGAACTGCGGCTTCACCTCGTTATGGCAACTGGTACAGAGCTGAGGATCGTTCGCCTTCAGCATGCGAATGGTCGCGAAGCCGGGCTTCTCAGCGTTCGCCGTCGTAATTTGATAGTTCGAGCTGGCGACATTCCGTCCCTCTTTATTTCCGTGTGGCGAGTGGCAGTCGGTACAACCAATGTCGTTGCGCCAGTGCTCGCCGCGGCGGAAATTATTGCGTTCTTCTTTGCCGGCGTGGCAGGACAGGCAGGTTTCGGACGTCTCCTTTGGAGACTTGCTCTTGAACGAAATGATTTTAGTGACGTCCCCGTCGCCCTCGACGTGCGCCTTACCGGGTCCATGGCAGGACTCACAACCGGTCACTTTGTTTTTCCAACTGCCGAGTTTTGCCAGGTCAGCGTGAGCGGTATGCGAATATGCTTTGAACTGATCTTCGTGACAGTCTTTGCAGACATCAGTTCCGACATAGCCTTTGTCAGCGGTCACGGGTTTGTCGTCCGTCTTCGCGCGACTGGTCGCCTGCGAGCTTCTGGCCGCGACGAGCCAAACCGCGACGGCAAGCAGCGTAGACAAAACCAGCAGCGTTTTGATTGAGTTTGTGAGTCTCACTTCGGAGCCTCCTTCTTAAGTGCAGGGCCTACGATTTCTGTCGTAGGCAAATTAACTATTGAAAAAAGAGCTTGGGCGAGCGGTGATATCCTATTCCGCACGGCCGCGGGTTGCGGTGATGCGTATCACGATCAACCGCAGATGTTAGGCGAGACCTGCGCCAGGGAGGCGAGCGCGGCGCCGTCGCGAATCCACATCACGTCGCGTTTCATGCGGATGACCTGGTCTCGCTTAAGCGCACTGAAAAGGCGGGTCACGGTTTCTCGTGACGCGCCGATTATCTGTGCGATCTCCTCCTGCGTCAACATAATTTGCACGCGAATCCCTTCGCTCGTGCGCTCACCAAAATCTTGCGCCCAACGCATGATCAGCCGAGCCAACTTTTCCAAAGTCGATTCAGACAACGCAAGCATCCGCGTGTGATCAACCAGGTCGCTGAACTGCCGGCTGAAGACTTCTAGCAAGTTGAGACTTGATCCGCTTTGTCGGCCGATCAGGTTCAAAAGATCCTGTCGCGAAATAAAGTCTACTCGGCCGCCCTCAACCATTTCTGCCGTCGCTTCGAACGTGCGGCCGGTCAACCCGGCATAGAGTCCCAGGATGTCTCCGCCCTTCGCAATTCGAATGATCAGCTTCTTGCCGTCCGCCGATGAAATCGAAACTTTCGCGCGCCCGGACGACAGCACATAAACCCCGTGCGCGATGTTGCCTTCGCGAAAAACAACTGCGCCTCGCGGGTAAATTCTGCTGCGACTGATGCGATCGATGCCGGGGATTGCGCGCAAAGGCGAGTTGAACGGCAACACTCGCATTGGCGGAACGGCCGGTTGAGCGCTGCCCACAACTGCTCTGCTCGCCGAATTCATTTGGGAAGGTTCTCCATGAACTTGATCATGTTTTTGGCGCCGATTACGCCCAATATCAACCGGACATTCGAGCAATAGACGTGCCGACTGCTTTCACTTGAAGTTCCACTGTTTTTGCGGGATTCGTCGGGATTTGGTGGGAGTTTTCGCTCAAGCCATGCGGAAGTTTGCTCATGATTAACGGGCTCCAAAGGTGCGGCATAGGGCTAAATCTTCGCTTTTCGATTGGGCATATCGGTTGCTCTTGCGGCATTACGGGATACCCCAAGCTCGAGCGAAGAGCAGCGGCTGGCTGCTCAGAGAAGCAGAGTCAGAGAGAACTGGAGGTACGATGCCATGACAAAAGACGACCGCGACCTTATCGAACTACTGAAGGATGAACTGGCTTTCATCGAGCAGGGTGGTTATGGTCGCTCGGTCCGCACGCCGTGGCTGCCAAAGTCGACCTTTCAGGACTCTCTGACCTGCATCAACTACGGTTATCCCTATCGCGCGCATCCGTGCGGCGAATGTCACTTGCTGGATTTTGTCGCGCCGGATCGTAAGGCGCAAGAAGTGCCCTGTCACTTCATCACGCTGAATGACGCAGGCGAAACGATCGAGGACCTGGAACAACGGAACGAACAGGCACGGATTGAAATGCTGCTGAAGAAGTGGCTGCAAGCGAGAATTGGGGAACTCGAAGCGCAGAAGGCCTCCACTGTTTGGCAGGGCGTTGATTGAGACTGGCAGTTAGATGATGAGTAGACCGCGGCTTGGATGTTCCCCTGTACTTCCAAGCGCCGAGATCGAAGCCGAACCGTGACGGCGTACTCATCTTGAGCTGCCAAAACAAGGAAGGCTGGCCCGCAATCGTTTATTCCGGAGGTCAGCGCGACATGACATCCCCTGACGTGTCGAAGCTTCCTTGTCTGCGCCGCAGGCGGTTCGGCGAGGAACCGTCTGCGGCGAAATTGTAAATGGCAACCGGAGCATCAATGAAGTGGAGGGCGATATGGCGATGAGCGACAAGTCAAAGCGTAATTTGCTGATGTTGGTTACTCGCTGGTTCGGCCGAGCCTCGAGTGTGGCCAGCGTTATTGTCATCCTTCTGTTCCTGGTCGGGTTTGATCCAAGAGAGGTGCGGCCGAAAGAATGGATCGGCTTGGCGTTCTTTCCCGCCGGAATAGTCGTCGGGCTAATCGCCGCGTGGTGGAAAGAAGGCCTCGGAGCGTGCATTACGCTTCTGAGTCTGGCGGCCTTCTACGGCGTCTATGGCTGGCTGATGGGAAGCAATGTAAATAGCGCGGCCTTCCTGGTTTTCGCCTCACCGGCGATTTTGTTTCTGATTAGCTGGATGCTCTCCAGGCGCAATTTGTCGGAGGTAAACACTTAATCATGGCCGGGCGCACAGTCACTATCGACGGTAACGAAGCAGCCGCTTACGTTGCTTTCAAAACAAACGAAGTCATTGCCATTTATCCGATCACGCCTTCATCGGCGATGGGCGAACAGGCCGACGAATGGGCGGCCAAACATCAGAAAAATATCTGGGGCATGACGCCGATCGTGCGCGAATTGCAATCCGAAGGTGGCGCCGCGGGAACAGTTCACGGTTCTCTGCAAACCGGTGCGTTGACGACAACTTTCACCGCGAGCCAGGGCTTGCTGCTGATGATTCCCAACATGTTCAAGATTGCCGGCGAGCAAACGAGCACAGTTTTTCATATCGCCGCGCGCTCAGTCGCGACGCACGCGCTTTCCATCTTTGGCGATCACAGCGACGTGATGGCCACGCGCTCGACCGGCTGGGGCATGTTGTTTTCGAACTCGATCCAGGAAGTGATGGACTTCGCTTTGATTGCCCAAGCGGCAACGCTGGAATCGAGAGTTCCCTTCCTGCACGCGTTCGATGGATTCCGCACTTCTCACGAAGTGATGAAGATCGAAGAACTATCGGACGATCAGATTCGGGCGATGATCGACGAGCAACTCGTGCAGGCGCATCGCGCGCGCGCGCTCACTCCTGATCGCCCGGTGATGCGCGGAACGGCGCAGAATCCCGACGTGTTCTTTCAGTCGCGCGAGCGCGCAAATTCTTTTTACTCGGCCACCCCGGAAATCGTCGAGCGCGTGATGAAGAAATTCGGCGAAGTCGTCGGTCGCCAA
>DATBSG010000160.1:0-21146 GCA_036559945.1 Pyrinomonadaceae bacterium | reverse complement strand
ACGTTCACCGTCACGCTCGCGGTGTGGTGGCTGATCTTTGGCTTGCGCCAGTTGGATTTGTTGAGCCAGTTTCACGTCGAACAGGCAGACCAGCTTCAGCGGCATTATCAGATGCTTTTGTGGGAAGGCGGCATCCTGATCGTATCGCTCGTTGGCGGCGGACTCGCGCTTTTTTATTACGCGCGGCGCGAGCAGAAACGGCATGCGCAAGTTGAAGAGTTCTTCGCCGCGTTCACGCATGACGCGAAGACGGCGTTGGCGAGTTTGCGTTTGCAAGCCGAGAGTTTGAAGGAAGATCTCGGTGCGAATCCGAATCCGCTGCTCGACCGCTTGCTTCAGGACACACTGCGTCTGCAACTGCAACTCGAGAATTCGCTGTTCTTAGTGAACCTGCCGACCGGACGCTTGCTGAACGAGCCGGTACGTATCGGACAAATCGTTGACGTGTTGCGATATCACTGGCCAAACTTGTCGATTGTCCAGAGAGGCGACGGCGTGGTACGAGGCGACAGTCGTGCGCTCGAAAGCATACTGACTAACTTGATTCACAATGCCGTGACGCATGGCCAGGCATCTGAAATTCAAATTAGTGCCGATTTGAGCGGCGGCCGATTGACGCTGCGCGTCGTCGATAACGGCTCAGGTTTCAAGGGCGACTTCAAACAGTTGGGCCAGCTCTTTGTGAGGCACGCGCGCGGCAGCGGCAGCGGCGTGGGGCTCTATATTTCGCGCCAACTGGCGAAACGGATGAATGCGACATTAGATTTCGCGCCGGGGGTTGACGGCGGATTTGTCGCTGAGTTGAATCTGCCCAGCGTGCCGCAACCTGTTTTGGCGGAGCAGCAGAGACACAAGCTGGCATGAAGTCGATTCTCCTTGTCGAAGATGATCGCTCGCTGGGAGCAACATTGCGCGATCGGCTCGCGCGCGAGGGTTACGAAGTTTCATGGGTCGAAACGAAGCAGCGAGCCCTGAAGACGTTCGGCGAGAGGCTGTGGGACTTGGTTATCCTGGACGTGGGGTTACCGGACGGGTCGGGTTTTGAGATAGCACGTCACGTGAAAACGAATTCTTCAGTGCCGATCATGTTCATGACCGCATTGGGAACTGCTGAAAACCGTTTGGAGGGCTTTGAAATCGGGGCCGAAGAATTTATCCCGAAGCCTTTTCATCTGCGCGAGTTGCTTTTGCGCGTGCAGCACGTTTTTGAAAGACATCCGGTGCGCCATCATGTGACGTGCAACGGCCGCACAATTGAGCTGGATAGCCGCACCATCGTGCAGCCCGACGGCCAACGCGAATATCTGGCGGCCAGAGACTTCGAGTTGCTTGAGTTGCTGATTACGAGCACACCGCGCGCTGTGAGCCGCAACGAAATCATCGATAAGCTCTGGGGCGAAGACAAACTGGGAAATCAGCGAACGGTGGACAACATGATCGTGCACCTGCGTCAGTCCCTCGGCGATACGCACAGCGAGTTCATAAGGTCTGTGCGCGGCGTTGGATATCAGTGGAATGTTGAGGCATGAGAAAAGAAACTCTCATTAACACCTCGCTTCAGCGCGGTGACAAAGACTTCAGTCAAGGACGCGAACGGTTTCAACCGTTTCCTGGTAAGCCGTTGAAACGGCTCGACGATCCTAGTGCCGAGGAATCCACCTCGCTGAAGCGAGGTGTGACTGAGATGGAACGTGCGGTCAACAATCTTTCAGCAAATACTCGGTTCCAAAATGCATTGGCTCGCATTCCGCAGGCAACGCCTCCGATTTGGCTGATGCGCCAGGCTGGTCGTTATCACCGGCACTATCAGGATCTCCGCCGCCAATTTTCGTTCATGGATTTGTGCAAGCAGCCGGAGCTGGCGGCACACGTTGCGCTCGGACCCGTTCTGGATTTCGATTTTGATGCGGCAATTCTGTTCAGCGATCTGCTGTTCCCGCTCGAAGCGCTGGGGATGGGGCTTGACTACACGGACGCCGGGCCGCAACTCGGCTGGCATCTTACGGCCCAAACGGTCGAGAGATTGCGCGGCATTGAAGAAGCGTGGCCGCATCTCCTGTTTCAAGGTCATGCGGTGCGCGAAACGCGAACGTTACTGCCGGATGATAAGAGCTTGATTGGCTTTGTCGGCGGGCCGTGGACGCTTTTCGTTTATGCGGTCGAAGGCACACACAAGAACGTCGAGCGCGCCGTCACAGAACTAAAGCTGTTCGAAGAGTTCTCCGAAATGCTGGTGCCGCTGCTGATTCGAAACATAGAAATCCAGCTCGCGAATGGCGCCGAAGTGGTCATGATTTTTGACACGGCCGCGGGTGAATTGGCTCCGGAAGTTTTTCAGACGGAAGTTGTCCCGCACCTTGAACGGCTCACCAGCAATCTCCCGTCACGCCTCGGCTATTACTCGAAAGCAACCACGCGCGACCATCTGAATCATAACCTGTTCACAAACGGAGACTGGGCTGGCATCGGAGTCGATCATCACTGGGATCTGCGCGAAGCCTTTGACATGTTTGCGCAAGGCTTCGTACAGGGAAACTTCGATCAGAACCTTCTGCTCGCCAGCCGTGACGAGCTCAAATCACATCTTGAACAATTTCTTAAGCCATTATTGAAGCACGATCGCACCGGTTGGATTTGCGGCCTGGGTCATGGCGTCTTGCCGAAGACTCCCGAAGAAAACGTCCGACTATTTGTGAATACAGTCAGAGAGGTTTCGCAGTGAACGATCTTTTTGCCAAGTACGACGTCCCGGCGCCGCGTTACACCAGCTACCCGACAGTTCCCTTCTGGAGCGACATGCCGACTACTGAGCAGTGGCTGAACGAGTTGGAGAAAGCCTTTGATGATGAATTAGCGAATTGGTCGCTTTATTTCCATCTTCCCTTCTGCGAATCGCTTTGCACTTTCTGCGCATGCAACACTGTGATTACGCGCAACCACGGCCGGGAGGAAGGCTACAAAGAGCTGTTGCTCAAAGAATGGAGTTACTACCTCGATCGAATTCCGAAACTGCGCGAGCGCCCCCTGTTGGGTGTTCATCTTGGCGGCGGCACCCCAACGTTTTTCGCGCCCGAGAATTTGCAGCAGATTCTGAAACCGATTTTGTCCGAAACTCAGATCGATCAGGAAAGGTTTGAGGCTTCCGTCGAAGTTCATCCCGGCCATACGACGGGCGAACATCTCGTGACGCTGCGCGACCTTGGTTTCACGCGAATCTCGATAGGCGTGCAGGATTTCGATCCGGAAGTACAACGCATCGTCAACCGCAATCAGCCCTACGAGGTGACGAAGACCTGCACCGACATGGCGCGCGAGTTGGGCTTCACTTCTGTCAACTACGATTTGATTTACGGATTGCCGAAACAGACCCTCAATCGGTTCGCTGAAAGCATTGACAAGACAATCGACCTGCGTCCCGATCGCATCGCGCTGTACAGTTTTGCGCTCGTCCCCTGGATTAAGCCAGCACAGCGCAGTTACACCGACGAAGACATCCCGAAAGCGGGCGAAAAGCGGGCGCTTTACGAAATGGCGCGCACAAAACTGGAGAATGCTGGTTATGTCGAAATCGGTATGGATCACTTCGCACTGCCGCACGACGGCATGGCTGAGGCGCAACGCAAAGGGACGCTGCATCGCAATTTTCAGGGCTACACGGAAACACGAACCAGCGTGCTGCTCGGGCTTGGGGTGAGCGCGATTTCCGAAGCGCCGACATGCTTTCATCAAAACGAAAAGGCTTTTCCGGTTTACGAACGGCGCGTGCGCCAGGGCGAGATTCCGACGTTCCGCGGTCATTTACTTTCCGAAGAAGATCGGCAACTGCGGGAACAGATACTGAAGTTCATGACGCGCTTTGAAGTCGCGCTGCGTGACGACCAGCGTGAAGATGCGAAAAACTTTCTGTCGTCGCTCATCAACGACGGGCTGGTCGAAGTCCGCGGTGAGAAACTGACACTCACGGAAAGTGGTCGACCTTTCTTGCGGAATGCATGCATGTTTTTCGACTACCGCCTGCGGCGACAGCAGCCACAGGCGAAGACCTTCTCGCAGGCCCTTTGATCCTCGAGTCATCGTGAAACCCATCACAGTCGTTGGCGCAGGTTTCTCTGGACTCGTAACGGCCTACCTGCTGACGAAAACAGGCCGCCAGGTACGTGTGATCGAAAAGACCTCGCGCGCCGGCGGGCTCATCAAAACCATCCGAACTGAACATGGCCTCATCGAAACCGCCGCGAATGGAATTCTGAACTCCGCCCGCGTTGAAGCGATGTGCGCCGAGATCGGCGTCCCGCTGCTGCCGACGCGTCGTGAGGCGAGAAAACGATTCATCTATCGTGGCCGATCGCGACAACTACCCCTCACGCCAAATGAAGCCTTGCGCATTCCTCTGGGACTTGCATTGAACGCCACGCGCTTGCGACCGCGCCCTTTTGAGACGATTGCCGATTGGGGAAGACGCGTTCTCGGCAAAGGCGCGACTGAATATCTTCTGATTCCCGCGCTGGGGGGCATTTACGCGGGCGATCCAAATCGAATGAGCGCAAGTTTGATTCTTGGACGGGCGGAATTACCCGATCACCTGCAAACCTATCGGCCGCAAAAAGCGAAGGTCCGCGGCACCGTGGCGCCGCCGAATGGAATGCAGCAGTTGATCGACAGTTTAGTCGACTACCTGCGACAGTGCGGTGTCGAATTTCTTTTTGAAACCTCTCAGCAGTCTCAATCGGATCAGTCGACGATCGTTTGTCTTTCGGCGCGCGCGTCGGCTGAATATTTGGCAGAAGCTGCTCCGGAACTCGCCGCGTCACTCGCACAAATTGAAATGCTGTCGCTGCTGACGACGACGTGCTTCTTCGATCGCAATGCCGCGAGTCTCAAAGGTTTCGGGTGTCTATTTCCAAGCGACCAGGGATTTCGTGGGCGCGGGGTGCTCTTTAACGATTGCATCTTCGAAGGCCGTGGTCCGGCACACGCCGAAACCTGGATTTTCGGCGGTGCGCTCGATCCGGATGTCGTAAACCTCGACGATGACCAAATCCACAGACTAATTCTCGGCGACCGTCGCCGTTTCTATCGCAAAGACGATTTACCGCTTGCCGTGCATATCACCCGCTGGCCAAACGCGCTCCCACACTATTCGGTTGGGTTGGAGAGAATTCTCTCGCAGCTGCCAGCGCCGCCGCCAAATATCGCTCTTGTGGGCAATTATCTCGGTCGGATTGGACTTGCGAAGATTC
The DNA here is from genome assembly GCA_036559945.1 of Pyrinomonadaceae bacterium. GTDB lineage: Bacteria > Acidobacteriota > Blastocatellia > Pyrinomonadales > Pyrinomonadaceae > UBA11740. The sequence goes on along the minus strand of DATBSG010000160.1, from coordinate 15,906 downwards.
TCGAACGTGCTGCGTGGGTCGTCGAGAACGTTGCCAGGGCCTGGAACTAAAGTTGTTAAATTTTGTAAATTTGTTCAGCTTCAGCCCGAACTCTATTGACACACGCGATCGCCGTTAACTAAACTTGCGCCAGTCCTGAGGTATGGCAATGACGCTGGTCAAACTCATAGTAATCACAGTCGTGATCATCCTCAGCATCCTGCTGTTCGGCCGCTTTTTGTTTTAGCGGGCTGCGGATGTTCCGGCAAACAGTATTTCGCGAAGCCGTCTTCCGGCTTGCACCTGCTCCAAAATTCTTTGCTCGCTGTCTTTTCTTCGCTTTTCTGTTAGTAACTCTTTCATCGCCTTCTGAAGTTGCCGCGCAAACCGATCGGCCTCGCGCAGACGATGACGAAATTCTGCGCGTCAATACGGATTTGATTCTCTTTCCGGCGCGCATTCGGGATCAGCGCGGGCAGAGGCCGAATGGACTCACCGATCGCGATCTGTTCGTGAAAGATCCAGACCGCGTCACCAACAATCTTTATTTGTCAGCCGGCGCAGACCGGGTCGCCATGGTCTTCGCGCTGGACGAATCCGGAAGCCTGCGCGACATCATTAACGAGCAAAGGGACGCCGCGCTTGGCCTTTATCAACGCTTCGGTAGCAGGTCGAGTATCGCTGTCCTGCACTTTGCCGAAACGCCAACGATTGTCGCGCCTTTCGCGCGAGACACAGCGGCAGCGAAATCCACATTTGACCTGGCAGCGCGAGCGAATCAACACACCGCAATTTTTGATGCGGCGGCCAGAGCCGTTGCGATGTTTGATGCGCTGCCGCGGGTGCGAAGCGAGCGGCGCATCGTCATTCTCATAAGCGATGGGTTAGACAATGCCAGCAAGACAAGAGCTAACGCAGTCATTGACGCCGCGCGCGAAAAGACCGTTTCCTTTTATGTGATTCATCTGCCGCTGTTCGAGCCCCAAGATGGGCGTCTTTCTGTCCGCCGCGCGGCAAACGGTTTCCGCCAGCTAGCGGAAAAGACCGGAGGAAAATATTTTCTGGTTAGTGACACGCCTTTCTCGACCAGGGACAAAGTCGATCTCACGCCAGTGTTTCGGGCGATTGAAGATGACTTGAAGAGCCAGTACCTGGTTGGCTTTTATCTGAATGAAAAGGCGCACGATGGCAAGCGACATCCTTTGTCTTTGAGCCTGCCGGCCGGAATTGAATATCAGGTTGGTGATCGCGGTTATGCGAACACTCACAAGTTTGTCGTCCATTGAATGCTGAACTTGCACACATGCCATGATTCAGTGAAGATATCCCACGCTCCAAAAACACATGGCTGAAAAAACCGACGCAGGCCTGCGCAAGATTCGACGCGCGCTGATCAGCGTTTCTGACAAAACCGGTATCGCCGATTTCGCGCTCGAGCTGAAAAGTTTTGGCGCGGAAATCATTAGCACCGGCGGCACGGCAAAGACGCTGCGCGAGGCTGGCATCGATGTTCTCGATGTCGCTGACATTACGGGCTTTCCGGAGATGATGGACGGACGCGTGAAGACTTTGCATCCGAAGATTCATGGCGCGCTTTTGGCGGTTCGCGACAATCCGGAGCACGGTGCGGCCATGCAACAACACGGTATCGAACCGATAGATATGGTCGTGGTTAATCTTTACCCGTTCGAACAAACAGTCGCTCGCGAAGAGATCGCGTTGGCCGACGCCATCGAACAGATCGACATTGGCGGACCGGCCTTGATCCGCTCAGCGGCGAAGAATTACCGCGACGTCGCCGTCGTTACATCGCCCGATTTATACCGGCAAATCCGGACAGAAATGATTCTGGATGACGGCGCGTTGACGCTCGCCACGCGCGAGCAACTTGCGCGGCTCGCTTTCATGCGCACTGCGTTCTATGACTCGGCAATTTTCCCTTACCTGAGCGCGAATCTCGAGGGCGCCAAACAGTCCAAAATGTTTCCGCCGATTCCCGAAATTGTCGAGCGGATGTCGACATACATGAATCTGTTTTCGACAGCGATGAAGTCTCTGCACGGCGACGAGCTTGAGGCCGCAGCAGCAGACGACCAGTTTCCGGAGCAGCAACAACTCTCGCTCAACAAGATTTCTGAGTTGCGGTACGGCGAAAATCCTCATCAAGCCGCAGCGCTGTACGAAATGAGCGTCCGCGGCGGGATGAATGTTTCAGAAGGCGTAGCCGCTGCCGAGCAACTCGGCGGCAAAGAGATGTCCTTCAACAATTACGTTGATGCGGATGCGGCGTGGCAACTGGTGTGCGATTTCGATGAACTGGCTTGCGCGATCATCAAGCACACAAATCCTGCCGGCGCGGCCCTGGGCGCGTCTGCCGAAGAGGCGTATCGCCGCGCGCTGGCATGTGATCCGGTTTCGGCTTTCGGCGGCATCGTCGCGTTAAATCGTGTGGTTGATGCGACCGCAGCGCGCGCCGTCGGCGAAATTTTCGTCGAAGTAATTATCGCCCCGGATTTCGACGAAGCGGCCCTCGAAGTTTTCGCCGGCAAGAAAAACCTGCGCGTGCTTCGCATCGGCGAACCGAAACCGTCGGAAGGTTTCGAATACAGGCAGATTACCGGCGGAATGCTCGCGCAGACGCGCGACACGCATAAGCTGACGCGCGATGCACTTAAAGTAGTAACGAAGCGCGCGCCGTCCGACAAAGAGATTGCCGACCTGTTGTTCGCCTGGACGGTTTGCAAGCACACAAAGTCAAATGCGATTGTCTACGCGCGCGACAAACAAACCGTAGGAGTTGGCGCGGGCCAAATGTCGCGCGTCGATTCAGTGAAAATTGGCGCGATGCGCGCTCAACTGCCGATCGCCGGTTCAGTCATGGCATCCGACGCGTTCTTCCCTTTCCGTGATGGCATTGACGAAGCCGCGAAGCACGGCATCACCGCGGTAATTCAACCGGGCGGCTCAGTGCGGGACGAAGAAGTGATTGCAGCGGCGAATGAACACAATTTTGCAATGCTGTTTACAGGAGTTAGACATTTTAGGCATTAGGTCTACACCATGAGCTACGATGGCCTACTCGTTTCGCGTGTTTCGTAGACGTGTGAGCCGCGTCGCTCAGGTAGGTTCTGTGAGGGAGGAATAGTCAATGAAACCTGCGACTCTTTGCTGGTTGATAAGCCTCTTGGTCGTTAGCACCGCGCAGGCACAGCGACGTAGGAAAATCGATCCCTGCGCCAACGCTCAGTCCCAGCTAGAAATGAATATTTGCGCCGGCAATGAGTATAAGGCGGCTGACGCAACACTGAACCAGGTTTACAAGCAGCTAATGGCGATGCTTGATGACGATGAGAAGCTACAACTAAAAGAGGTCGAGAATACCTGGATTAAGTATCGCGATACGAATTGCGAATTCGTGGCTGATCAGTACAAGGGCGGAAGTATGCGTCCGATGGTCCAGGGATATTGCCTGGCAGATATGACGAAGCGGCGCACCGCTGAAATCAGAGAGCAAATTAAGGAGAGAAAGCCTAAATAGGTATGCTTGCAGACAAACATGGAATAATTTTCGGCGTTGCCAACAAGCGCTCAATCGCCTGGGCCACCGCGCAGGCATTGTATGAAGCGGGCGCGAAGCTGGCGTTTGCCTATCAGGGCGAGCGGCTCAAGGAAAACGTCGAGAGTCTCACGAAGGCCGAAATGCCTGACTCGCCTCTGTACTCTTGCGATGTGACGAAGCAGGAGGAAGTCGATGTCACATTCAAACGCGTGGGCGAAGAATTTGGGCGGCTCGATTTCCTGATTCACAGCATCGCTTTCGCGCCGCGGGAAGCGCTGGAAGGCGAATACATGAAAGTTAACCGCGACGCCTTTTTGACCGCGCTGGAAATCAGCGCGTATTCGCTGACGCAACTGGCGCGCGCCGCCGCGCCATTGATGACTGAAGGCGGCAGCATTGTGACGATGACTTTTCACGGTGCCGAAAAGGTCTATCAAGGCTACAACGTGATGGGTGTCGCCAAGGCCGCCCTCGAATCAAGTGTGCGCTATCTCGCCGCTGACCTTGGCCCGAAGAATATCCGCGTGAATGCTATTAGTGCAGGCCCAATTCAGACGTTGTCTGCGCGCGGCGTCGCCGGTCTATCGACGATGCTCAAACATCACGCCGAACGCGCCCCGCTGAAACGAAACGTTGAAGTGCGCGAGGTGGGCGACACCGCGCTGTTTCTTTGCAGTCCGCTTTCATCCGGGATCACCGGCGAAACGATTTTCGTCGATTGCGGCTATAACATCATGGGGCTTTGATTGTGAATAACGACGACTACCGAAACGTTCCCGCCGGCACCCATGACGAGCGTCTGCTGGAAACGCCACACCCCGACGAGTTTCTGCACACTGATACCTGGCGCGTGTTCCGCATCATGGGCGAGTTCGTCCAGGGATTCGAGGACCTCGCGCACATAACTAACGGCGTCGCGATATTCGGCTCAGCCCGCACGTCGCCGGATGATCCCGTTTACCAGGCGGCGCAGGAAACCGCCGGTCTGCTGGCACGCGCGGGTTTTGCAGTGATCACTGGTGGCGGCCCGGGAATAATGGAGGCCGCGAACCGCGGCGCGTTCGAAGCGGGCGGCATCTCGGTCGGTTGCAACATCGAATTGCCACACGAACAAAAATCCAACGACTACCTCACGCTCTCGCTGAAATTCAAATACTTCTTCGTGCGCAAGATGATGTTCGTAAAGTACAGCGATGCGTTCATCATCTTTCCCGGCGGCTTCGGCACGCTCGATGAGCTATTCGAAGCGCTTACCCTGATTCAGACGGGCAAGATTCACAATTTTCCGGTGGTGCTCTACAGCTCGGAATACTGGAATGGCATGATGGAATGGCTGAAGGGGCCAATGCTTCGCGAGGGCAAAATCATTGATGAGGACTTTCGGCGGCTACACGTGGTTGACTCGCCCGCCGAGATTGTCGAGATTGTTTCCCGCAACAAAAGCGCGCTCTCGAATATTAGTTAGCGCTGATTCCGAGGCGCAACGTTATTAAGCGCGAACGTTCTCATCCAACCACGCGCGATAAGGTTCCGAGACTTCCGACATCGACACTGCGACAATCTCAGGCGTTTCGTAGCTGTGAATTGCGCGCACAGCTTTTTCCAATTCCGCGAATTGGGCCGCGGTTGTCTTGGCCAGAATCAGCACTTCCTTCTCGTGCTGAACTTCACCTTTCCAACGATAGACTGATTCGATTTCAGGCAGGACTTGCACACAGGCAGCCAATTGCGAGCTGACCAGGTGACCGGCGATGCGTCGCGCTTCATCGGCGCTCGCGGCCGTCATGAAGACAACGATCGCGTCTGTCATTCCGCTTCCGTTTCGTCGTCAATTTCGTCTGCGGGGCCGGTGAGCGGCGACGTGTCGTCGCCAAAAAACGAAGCGTAGAGCTCCCTTGCCTGATCAAGATCGCGTTCATCCACCAGCACGGCGGCGCCCGGCGAAACTGCCGAGAATACTGGCGAGAACGCGTCATTTCCGCCCGACTGCACGACTGACCGCACGCCGTTCTGCCGCATGATGTCGTTGACCATTTCAGCTTCCATGGGCGAAGACAAGGTGTGCAGCGTGACGAATTTAGCTTCACTGTCATCTTGCGCGCCGCCTTCGGGCGAAAGTCGCTCGACCAATTGAGCGCCATCGTCAGGACAGGTGTTGATTCCGCTTTCGTATTCAGATTCGCAGACTGGACAAAACATAGTTCTCCATTCTCTCAGGCAGTTTGATAGACGCGTTCTGATTTTACCGGCGCGGCCAGCAGTTGTTCCAGTTGTCGCCAGACCCTGTTCGGCTCGACCTTTTCAAAACAAGCAGGTTTGAAATTGCTCTTCGTGAACGAGCAGACACTTTCATGACAACCAACGCATTCGAAGTGAGATTGGATGTGAACCTGATTCTCGCCAATCGCGCCGCACAAGTTCGGATCGGTGGCGCCATACAAAGTAACCGACGGAACGGCGAGCGCCGCCGCAATGTGACTCAGGCCGGTATCCAGTCCAACGGTAGCTACGGCGTCAGCAATGATTGAAGCCTTTTCGGAAATCGGCAGCTTCGGCAAGACGATTGTGTTCGCGTGGCCGTTCGCGATGCGCAGAGATTGGGCGCGCTCGGCTTCGCTCCCCCACGGTAGCACGATCGAAAATCCCGCTGCCGTCACACGCTCAGCCAGGTCGCGCCAATACTGCTCGGGCCAATTTTTTGATTGCCAACTCGTGCTGTGAATGAAAACCACGTAGGGTCGATCGACATTGAGCGCAGGCGACGCCAGCCGCTCACGTTGAATTCCATAATCGATCACCTGTTCATCGTAGGAATACGACAGCGCCTGCGAAAGCAGTTTCCGCATGCGCGTCATTGAATGAACGCCTTTGGCGACCGCATATCGATGGCGGTAAACGAGCTGCGCGCCCCATTCGCGAGCAGACGCTCCGTCATATCCGTAACGCGCGCCCCGAGCCAGACGAGCGATGAATGCGCTTTTGAACTCACCCTGCAAGTCGACGATCACGTCGTATCGGTCGGCTCGAATCGATCTAAGCTCTTCTCTGATTTCGGAACGTCCACTCGCGGTTGTCAGACCCCGTCGCCAACGACGAAGATCAACAGGAAATACTCGATCAACGTGCGAATGCCACGCGGAGATATCAGCGAACGATTCATCGACCGCCCAATCGAATCGGATTGTTGGATGTGCGCACGCAGCGTCCGTAAGCGCCGGCAGCGTATGCACAACGTCACCCATCGATGAGAGTCTGACGATTAGAACGCGCATCGGTGACAAGAATACCGGAAAATCAGTTGGAATGCGCCATTTGCGGAAGCGAAATCACCGCGAAACGAACCCTTTGGGTCATATGGCCCGCACCGCCCGCTCAAACGGAATCTCTTCGAAGTTCGTGAACCGTTTGAAGTCGCGAAAGCGTTGATTGATCTCGTCGTGAGTCAGACGCTGGACGCGCTCAGTGCCAAACTCTTCGACGTTGAACGACGCCATCACTGAGCCAAAGATCATCGCCCGGCGCAGCGCCGCTTCATCGAGCTTTTCCTGACTGGCGAGATAGCCCATCAAGCCTCCGGCGAAAGTGTCTCCTGCACCAGTCGGATCAAAAACGGATTCAAGCGGGTAGGCGGGAACTGCAAAGTATTCGTTCTTTGTAAACATCGCCGCGCCGTACTCGCCGCGCTTGACGATCAGAGTGTGCGGACCCCACGAAAGGATTTTGCGCGCAGCCTTGATCAAATTCGGCTCTTCTGCAAGTTGCCGCGCCTCAGCGTCGTTTACGATCAGGAGGTCAACGACTTCGATGGTCTTCTGCAAGCTGTCACGCGTTGTATCGATCCAAAGATTCATCGTGTCGAGAGCGACCAGTTCTGCGTTAGGAACCTGTTCGCGCACGCCGCGCTGCAAGTCCGGCTGAATATTACCAAGGAAGACCAAACGCGAATTCTTCGAACCGTCTGAAAGTTTTGGCTGAAAACCGGCAAACACATTCAGATGCGTATCCAACGTGTGCGCGACATTCAAGTCGTACTCGTAGCGACCAAACCAGCGAAAAGTCTTGCCGTCAGCAACAACTTCCAGGTCAGTCGTATCAACGTTGCGGTGCTCAAACACTGCGCGCTCTTCGTGACCGAAATCACCGCCGACGACCGCAACCACGCGCACCTCAGTGAAGAAGCTGGCCGAGATCGAAAAGTGAGACGCCGACCCGCCGAGCATCTGCTCGCGTTTACCAAAAGGAGTTTCGACTGAATCAAAGGCGACGGAACCAACAACGAGAAGGGACATGTCTGAATTTTCGATTTCTGATTTTAGATTTGGGATTCTGATCTGAACGAACGCAGCGCCTCCACTGCTCACTGCCCACTGCCCACTTGCTACTGCCCACTGCTTTTTGGCTTCGGTCCACCGAGCACGCGGAGCGCGTCTTCTGCCTGACCGCGAAAAGAACTTTCAGGATAACTGTTGACTAATTGCGAGAGATAGTCACGCGCCAAATCGCGAAACTGGTCGGGCGTCAACGTTCGTTTCGTATCACCGTCGTGAATTACATAAAGCGACGGTTTCTGTTTTCCTTTCGCGTCGGCCAGGTTAAGACTGCTTTCACCCGCGATGTACAAGACTTCATCGATTTTGTAAAAAGCCGGATTGGCCGCGATGATTTCCTCACATCGTTGCAAAGCGGCGACGTAAGCTTTTCTTAGTTTGAAATAGTGCCGCGCGACTTCAAGGTTGTGCAAAGAATCCTTGTCCAACTCCAAATCACGGCTGGCCTGCGGTCCCTGCTTCGCGCCGCCCTGCGCGCAAACGATCGACTGCACGCCGAGCAGAACCGCCATCAACGTCGTCAGGAACAGAATCTTTCTCATATCAACTCCAAATCGAAAACTGAAACTATTTACGGTACTTACCAATGATGGCTTGCAGCTTCCGTACGGTTGCTTCCGGCCAAAGGTCAGGCGCGGTAAAGATAGCGTTTTTCAGCGCGGAACCACATTTACAATCTCGTGGTTGACCGGACAGGCTTTTGACCGCGCCCTTGATAATTAGCTGTGCATTTCGCACATTCTGATTCAAGTACTCGATCACTGTTTCAACTGTCACTGCGTCATGGCCTGGATGCCAACAATCGTAATCAGTGACCAGAGCCAGCGTCGCGTAACAAATCTCCGCTTCGCGCGCGAGCTTCGCTTCCTGCAAGTTAGTCATGCCGATGATATCCATGCCCCACGAACGGTAAACGTTGGATTCGGCGACTGTCGAAAACGCCGGCCCTTCCATGCAGATGTACGTTCCGCCGCGATGCACATTGACATTCGTCTCTTTGCAGGACGCTTCGAGCGCGTCTCCTAATGATGCACAGACGGGATGCGCAAACGCAATATGCGCCACGATGCCTTCGCCGAAGAACGTTGATTCGCGAACTCGACCGCGTGTCCGATCGAAGAACTGGTCCGGAATCACCATGTCGAGCGGGGCGTACTTTTCCTGCAACGACCCAACTGCCGACGCCGACAGAATTTGCTCAACTCCGAGCAGCTTCATCGCGTAGATGTTTGCGCGAAACGGAACTTCTGTCGGGGTAAAGCGATGGCCCACGCCATGGCGCGGCAGAAACGCAACCCGCTCGCCTTCCAGCGTTCCGAGAATGAACTTGTCAGAAGGATTTCCGAACGGAGTCTGGACTTCGATCTCTTCGACGTCCGTGAGTTCGGGCATCTGATAGAGGCCGCTGCCGCCAATGATTCCGATCTTTGCTGCTGTCATCTGATGCTACGGAACTGACTCAGCTCCAAACTTGCCGTCTTGCTCTACAATTCGCGCCAAAGGCTGCTCCGGATCGTGATAGAACAAGCACGTCCATTCTTCGCGCGCCGCTTGCGGCAATAACTTCTTCTTCGCCTCCACCGTTTCGACCGGATAAAGGTCGTAACCCATCACCCACGCGAACGGCACGTGCGCGCGCATCGGGACAAGATCGGCAAATCCAAACAGCGTCTGACCGTTTTGCTGCAAGCGCCAACACTGCATTGAACGATTGTGACCGGGATACGTTTCCATCGTTAGTCCGGGCACGACTTCGTAGTTCGCGGGCTTCAACTCCAATTGCCCACTCTCTTTCAGAGGCCGCCAGTTTTCAGGAAAATAGCTCGCCTTGTCGCGATCTGTCGGCGACTCAGCGTGTTCGTACTCAGCCTGCGAAATGAAATAGCGCGCATTAGGAAACTGCGGAACGGCTTTGCCTGACTCGTCCAACTTTGTATTCCCGCCGGCGTGATCGAAGTGCAGATGTGTGTTGACCACAATCGTTACTTCTTCCGGCGCCACGCCCGCCAGGTCTTGCACTGACTCAGCCAGACTCCGCCGGCGATCGATGCCGTACATCGCCCGATGCTTCTCGGACCATTTATCGCCGATGCCAGTCTCGATCAGCACCCGCTCGTTGCCCGCTTCGATAAACACGCAGTTCATGCTCATGCGAATCCGATTCTGATCGTCCGGGGGGCAGAATTTCGACCAAAGGTTGCGCGGCACAACGCCGAACATTGCCCCGCCGTCGAGTCGAAACTCACAATCAGGCACGATTTCGACGCGATATTCGCCAAACTTCATCGCCAAAAAAGATTAGCGCTTCTTCGGTGAGCTCTTCCCTCTCGGAGCCGGAGATGAAGTTGCCGGTGGCGCCTCGGGCGCAAACGGCAGTCCCTGTTGCATCTGCGGCGGAGGGGGCGCCTGCACGGCAAAGTTATCAGCAATCGTGATGTGGCCGCTCTGTCGCTTCACGATTTCTTCGATGAGCTTCTTCTCTTTCTCTTGCTCGGCCTCCTGGGCGGCTTGCTGCGGATCGCCATTGCGACGACCTTCGACTTTTATGATGTGAAAGCCAAACGGTGATTCGACGATCTCGCTTGTCTGTCCCGGCTGCAAAGCGAACGCCGCCTTTTCGAACTCTGGGACCATGCGGCCGCGACCAAACCACCCGAGGTCGCCGCCACTCTCTTTGCTGCCCGGATCGGTGGAGTATTCCTTCGCCAGCGATTCAAAGTTCTCGCCTGCCTTCACGCGCTTCAAAACTTCTTCCGCTTTCGCGCGCGCCTGAGCTTTATCCAGCCCTCCTTCAGAGGGAGCGTCCGGCGATTTGATCGAGATGAGAATGTGGCGCGCGTGCACCTGCTCTTCGGGATGCGTTTTGAGGTATTCGTCGATCTCCGCCTGCGTGGCCTTTACGGATTTCGCCAGGCTCTCTTCTTCGTACATCGAGGCAAGCAGACGCGCTTGTTGCAGCATGATTTGCAACTGCACCTTTCGTTGCTGATCGATGCCGGCGGCAAGTCCGCGACGTTCGGCAATCAGCACTTGCCCGAACTGCTGCCGGATTTCCTTCATCTGCTCTTCGGGAATTTGTTGCCCCTTCATCATCGGATTGCGCGCTTGCGCGTCGGCAATGAATTGCTTCAGACGCTCTTCCTGACCCGGTTCTTTGAAAAGGTTTTCGACCTCTGCGTCCGTCACCGGCCCAGCCGCCTGCGTTTGCGAGTAGTTTTGAGAAATGAGGAACGCGCGCATCAACTCGAGCTGACGCTTGACCTCGGGACGGTTCGCGAAACCCTTAGCACGCGCCTCCTCTGCGACCGCAAACAGCTCGCGAACATTTTTCGCGAATTCTCTGCGCGCTGCGTCGTCCGAAGCCAGACGCATGCGCATCTGCGGCGCCTGATCGGAGGCAATCAGCGACATGTCATCGGCACTAAGATTAATGGCTGCGGCGTGACTGGCGCGCACCTGCCAAAAAATCAGGCCAACGGAAAAGAGAATGCCGACACCGGCAGCAATCCAGGCTTTGGTAATTGAGTTCAAAACAAAATCCTTTCGAAATAGAAGCCGAGGGTCTACGGTTTTGGATCTTCTACGAGTTCCAACAAAACGCCTCCGGTCGATGATGGATGAATGAAGGCGACAAGGCAACCGCCCGCGCCCGTGCGCGGCTCTTCATCGATTAACCTGGCGCCCTTCGCTTTCAAATCGTGCAAAACCGAGCGAATGTCTTCGACGCTCACCGCGATATGATGGATGCCAGTTCCACGCTTCTCGAGAAACTTTGAGATCGGCGAATCCGGCGACATCGGCTCGAGCAATTCTAAACGCGATTCGCCAAGCGGTAGCATGCAAACGCGCACTTTTTGTCCCGGCACATCTTCAGTGTGGACCGCCTGCAATCCGAGCAGATCGCTCCAGATATCCGAAGCTGCGTCGATGCCGCTCGTGGCGATGCCGATGTGATGAATCTTCATAACAGCAGATGTCACAGATCAGCTGTCAGTAAACGACCTCACGCGTCCCTAGCGGTTGGTTCTGACGTCTGACATGTGACCTCTAACCTTTGACCTCTGGTTTCATCAGTTGCTCCACCGCCGAATATGGATCGCGCTGTTTTGATGCAACTTCCGCCGCCAGTCGATCGAGCTTCTCGACCGCGCCGTTTCCATTCAGCGCTCGCTTCACCAGTTGTTCGCGCAGTAACTCGAGAATCCGCCAACGCGCAATGGCGCGACGGCGTTCGCTGGTTTCCGGACGTGACTGCTGAAATTGTCGGCACTGTTCGATTGCCGCAGCAAGCTCTTCAATGCCTTTACTCTCAGTCGCAACCGTCTTCACGATCGCTGGTTGCCAGGCGTCTTCACGGACCGCCAACGTCAGCAGCGTCTGCAACTCTTTCTCGGCACGCAGAGCGCCCTCACGGTCTGCTTTGTTAAGCACGAGCACGTCGCCGATTTCCATGATGCCGGCTTTCAGCGTCTGTACGTCATCGCCCATGCCCGGCACCAGCACCACGGCGCAAACATCGGCGGTTTTGACGATCTCAACTTCATCCTGACCCACTCCCACAGTTTCAACCAGAATCTTTTGGTAGCCAGCGGCATCCAGAATCGCCACGGCGTCAACCGTTCCACGCGCCAGGCCGCCGAGATTTCCGCGCGTGGCCATCGATCGAATGAAGACGCCCTTGTCCAGCGACAGCGTCTGCATCCGAATGCGATCGCCGAGAATCGCGCCGCCCGAAAAAGGACTCGACGGATCGACGGCGATGATACCGACGCGTTGGCCTTTTGTTCGATAGAACGCCGCGAGCTTGTCCACGATCGTTGACTTCCCAGCGCCGGGCGCGCCGGTTATTCCGATCACCAACGCCCGGCCGGTGCGCGCAAACACGTCCTTCATCAAATCCGAAGCATCAGGCGCACCGTCTTCAACTCGTGAGATTGCGCGAGCGACTGCATTCGGGTCGCCGGAAATGATGCGATCGATGAGCGTAGTCATTTGAACGTCAGGCCTGTTTGAGAATTTCGCGCGCGATGATGATCCGTTGAATCTCGGAGGTGCCTTCGCCGATCGTGCAAAGTTTCGAGTCGCGCCAGTATTTTTCCGCCGGATAATCCTTGGTGTAGCCATAGCCACCGTGAATTTGAATTGCTTCTTCGCAAACCTTCACGCTGATCTCGGACGCAAACAGCTTCGCCATCGACGATTCCTTAGTGGTCTTCTTCCCTCGATCTTTCATCCACGCGGCCCGGTACATCAGCAGCCGCGCGGCGTCGATTTGTGTCGCCATGTCGGCGAGCTTGAATTGAATGGCCTGAAACTCGCGGATCGGTTTTCCGAACTGCTGGCGCTCGCCCGAATACCGCAGCGCCGATTCGTAGGCGCCCTGCGCGATGCCGACGGCCAACGCCGCAATCGAGATGCGGCCTCCGTCGAGAATTTCCATCGCGTTCACGAAGCCCATGCCTTCTTCGCCGATGCGATTCTCATCGGGCACAAAGCAGTCTTCGAAAACCACACTGGCGGTTTCCGATGCGCGCAGCCCCAGCTTGTTTTCCTTCTTTGAAGGCGAAAAGCCTTTCATTCCCTTTTCAAAAATGAAGCCGGTAATTCCCTTGCTGTGCTTCGAACGATCGCTGGAGGCAAACGCGACACAGGTATCGGCATGAATCGCGTGCGTGATGAAGTTCTTCGCGCCGTTGATGACCCAGCCGCTGTCTTTCTTCATCGCGGTCGTTCGTGTCCCCGATGCGTCCGAACCTGCCCCGGGCTCGGTCAATCCCCATGCGCCGAGGTGTTCACCATTCGCGAGCGGCACCAGGTACTTTTGTTTCTGCGCTTCGGTGCCGTACTCGAAAATGTGATTGGAACAAAGCGACGTGTGGGCCGCTACCGATATTCCAACTGAGCCATCAACCCGCGACAGTTCGTCGATGACCGTGGCGTATTCGACGTAACCCAGTCCCGCGCCACCGTATTCTTCCGGAAATAGGACGCCGAGCAGACCCAGCTCCGCGAGCTTCGGCTTCAATTCAATCGGAAAATGCTGCGTTTCATCCCATTCGCTGACGTGCGGCGCGATCTCACTTTCGGCGAACTCGCGCACACTCATCTTCATTTGTTGCTGTTCTTCAGTAAGTTCGAATTCCATCAATAATCGCTTTCGTCTCAGCGCGCGTTCGCTCCACACTGAAACGACAGGCCTATGCGCCTGTCGTCTTCACTATCGAACAGTCATTGTAACCTAACGCGATGAAACTCGCAGTTCTCGGCGAAGCTGTTTCGAGTCACGATGAGAATTAGCGGGTCGATAGAACCTCCTGACCTCTGTTGGCGTAAGCACTCGCCAATCGCCTGGTTTCAATTTCAAATCAGTCAGCGGCCCGATTTGAATTCGGGAAAGCTTTAACACTGAGTGACCGATCGCGTCGAACATGCGACGAATTTGCTGATTGCGGCCTTCGTGCAATGTGACTTCAAACCAGGCATTCACGCCCGTCTCCTTCAGCCGTCGAATTTCTGTGGGCGCCGAGCGATGTCCATCGTTAAGCCGAACTCCGCGACGCAAGCGTGCAATCGCGTTCTCGGACGGAATGCCTTTCACCTTCACCTTGTAAATCTTCGGGATGCGATTGCGCGCCGCCGTAACGTGATTCGTGAATTCGCCATCGTTCGTCAGCAATAACAATCCTTCCGTATTGAAGTCCAGACGCCCCACCGGATGCAGCCGTCCGAGCGACGACGGAACCAGATCCGTGACCAGCGGCCGGCGCTTCGGATCGGACAAGCTGCTCAGATAGCCCTTTGGTTTGTTGAGCAATACATAAACTTTTTCACGCGGCTGGAGCAACGGGTTGATGAGCCGTCCGTTTACTTTGATGTGATCGGTTCCAGGATCTGCTTTCGTGCCGAGCTGGTTGACGACCTTCCCGTTGACCGTGACCCGGCCGGATGTGATTAGTTCTTCTGCGTGACGGCGTGAGGCGATGCCTGCGGCGGCAATTATCTTTTGCAGGCGCTCTTGCATTTGAAGTGGTCGATCATTCGTTTGTGACGTCGCCGGCGAGGTCCTGAAAATCTTCAATGCTCGGAAGCTCGGACAAATCTTTCAGGCCAAACTGAATGAGAAACTCCTTTGAAGTCCCGTACATCATCGGCCGTCCGACGGTTTCTTTGCGACCTTTCGCGACAATCAGCCGCTTGTCGAGAAGCGTTTTGATCGCCGAAGGCGATTGCACGCCGCGGATTTCCAGAATCTCGGGGACCGTGACGGGCTGTTTGTAGGCGATGACCGCCAAAGTTTCCAATGACGCGAGCGACAGTTTCGCGCTCGGCCTTGATTTCAAATACGCCCGGACATGTTCGTGATGCTCGGGCCGAGTCGAAACCTGCCAGCCGCCTGCGATTTCGCGCAGTTGCAAGCCACTGCTGCGGCTTGAATATTCCTCGACCAGCGACTGGATCGCTTCGTCCACCGCAGACTGATCGACGCGCAGGATTCTCGCGATTGCCTTCGGATCAAGCGGATCGTCTGCGACGAAAATCAAAGCCTCAGCGATCGCCTTCAACTCCGTAGGCGAAATTTCCCGAGTGCCTTCGATGTCGTCGGATTCAACCATCTCGGCGAGATCGGCTTCAGCTTCTTTCGCGGCTTTTGCTTGTTCACTCATAATTCTGTTACGCGGGGTTCACTGCGCGCGCGGTGATTTCGCCGAATGTTTCGCGTTGCGTCAATGAAATCTCGGCCAGTCGCACCAGTTCGAGCACCGAAAGAAATGCCACGACCAACTCGCGACGCGACTTGGCTTGCTCAAAAAACTTCATCACGTTCAGCTCGCCCGCCGAGCGAACCATGTTCCGCAGGCGCTCGATCATCTCGGCCACTGTAACTTCCTCGCGCTCGATTTCCAGCAGCACTTCTTCTTTGTGCCGCGCGAGAATCTTTTGAAATACGGTCAACAGGTCGAAAAGTCCAACGGCGACTTCCGGGTTGTTTTTGTCGGTTTCGATCTCGGCGCGGGTGAATACGGCTCGTTCGACAGTCGC
>DATBSG010000159.1:0-18620 GCA_036559945.1 Pyrinomonadaceae bacterium | reverse complement strand
GGGCCGTCGGGCGCCGGCCACTTCGTAAAGATGGTTCACAACGGAATCGAGTACGGCTTGATGCAGGCGTACGCCGAAGGCTTCGACATTTTCCACAACGCTTCGACTGAACAACTGCCTGAGGACATTCGCTACGACTTGAATGTGGCCGATATTGCCGAAGTGTGGCGCCGCGGCAGCGTCGTTTCATCCTGGCTGCTCGATCTCACGGCCATGGCGCTGGTCGAGGATCCGAAGCTCGAAAACTACACCGGCTTTGTTCAGGATTCAGGCGAAGGTCGCTGGACGATCCAAGCTGCGCTCGAAGAGGCTGTGCCGGCTGAGGTCTTGAGTGCCGCGCTGTACACGCGTTTTCGTTCACGGCAGGAGCATACATTCGCGGAAAAGATTCTGTCGGCGATGCGGAAACAATTCGGCGGGCACCTGGAACCGCGATCCGATCACAAATAATCGATGGCGTCGGAACCACAACAGCCGAATGCGCCGCTCGAAGTTGCGCCATCGTGCGTGATGGCGATCTTCGGCGCAGCCGGCGATCTCACAAAGCGAAAGCTTATTCCCGCTCTCTATAACCTGAAGACAAGCCGTCTCCTTTCCGACAATTTCGCGGTGATTGGCATCGCGCGGGCGGAGATGAGCGACGAAGAGTTTCGACGTCGCCTGCGCGATGACCTGAACGAGTTCGCCTCAGATGGAGTCAACGAGGACGAATGGAAGTGGCTCGCGGAAAGGTTGTATTACCAGGCGGGCGACTTCAACGACGATGCAATGTATGCGCAGGTCAAGACGCGGGTTAAAGAACTTGATAAAAAACATGAGACGCAAGGAAACTGCTTTTTCTATCTGGCGACCGCGCCGGATTATTTCGCACCAGTCGTGCGGCAGCTTGGACGAGTCGGATTAACGAAACAAGAAAATGGCCGTTGGCGACGAGCGGTGATTGAGAAACCTTTTGGGCGCGATCTCGAGTCAGCCAGGAAACTGAATCAAGAAATCAAAGCGGTCCTGACCGAAGATCAGATTTTTCGCATCGATCATTATCTCGGCAAAGAAACCGTCCAGAACATTCTGGTGTTCCGGTTCGGCAACGGCATTTTTGAACCGATCTGGAATCGCCGCTACATCGACAGTGTGCAAATCACCGCCGCTGAGAAAGTCGGCGTCGAAAAGCGCGGGGCTTATTACGAAAGCGCGGGCGCGCTGCGCGACATGGTGCCGAACCATCTGCTGCAACTCGTGACGCTGACCGCGATGGAGCCGCCGATTTCATTCGACGCGGACGCGGTGCGCGACGAACAAACGAAGATTCTCCATGCGATTCAATGCCCTGCCACGGAAGAAGCAAGCAAACGGACTGTGCGAGGGCAATATGATGCGGGCGAAATCGACGGCGAGAAAGTTCCGGCTTACCGAGATGAGCCTAACGTCGCGCGCGACTCAAACGTGGAAACTTTTGTCGCTTTGAAACTCTTGATCGATAACTGGCGTTGGGCAGACGTCCCGTTTTATTTGCGCACCGGCAAACGCCTCGCCGCGCGCGACACGGAAATTGCGATTCAATTCAAGCGCGCACCGTTCGTGCTCTTTCGCAAAACGGCTGTCGAAGAACTCACCACGAACCGACTCGTCCTGCACATTCAACCGGACGAAGGAATCTCTTTGCGCTTCGGCGCAAAAATTCCCGGCTCAGTGATGAACATTGGCTCCGTCGATATGGATTTTGATTACGAAGACTACTTTGGCGACACGCCGAGCACCGGCTATGAGCGGTTGCTGCACGATTGCATGGTGGGCGACGCAACGCTGTTCCAGCGCGCGGATCAGGTTGAAGCCGGTTGGGCCGTTGTCGAACCGATTCAAAAGGCGTGGAGCGAATCGGATGCGCCGTCATTTCCGAACTACCAAGCCGGAAGTTGGGGACCAAAAGAAGCTTTCGATTTATTGGAGCGCGATGGCCGCGAATGGGAGCGAACCAGCGACATCAGTACCGAACACCGCTTGCATCGATGCTGATCCAGCAGCAGCCTCTTAAGGTGAAGTCCTGCCGCCAGTTTCCGGGGATGATTCTGATCGTATATATCTTTGCGTTCGATGTGCGCGACGCCATCCGGGCTTGTGATTGAAACGTTTTTCGTGGCGCTCGACGCACTCCCAACAAAGAAAGTGTAACCCTCCATCGGGTCCAATGAATTCGATGACATGATTGGTGACCCGGTCGCAACGCTCGCAACGTTTGACTGTTTCGTGCTCTGCCATTTTTGATATCCGGTCGACCTTTTCGGATTCAGCTTTGTAAGCGCTCGAGCTTTCGTTTGAAATCCTCGAGCACCTCCAATCGCTTCCTGAGTAAGTCTTCAAAGTGACGCGCATCAGTGTGATCGATTTCCTGGATCATGCGCTTCTGTTTCTCTTCCAGAATCTCCAGCAAGAGCGTGCGCTCTGTGTCTGTCAGCTCAACTTTCACTGTTTGGTCCTCAAGAACAAGATGTCGAGATGGTGAAACTATTATTAGGCATTAGTCTGTGGTTTCCAAAACGCCACGGCTGGACGACCAGACCTTCCTTCCGAAAGCTCTTGCATTTTTGTCCGACAAATCAGATTATGGGCTCCGCTTTAACAGGCCAGTCTCTTGAGAGTAGCTCAAGGCTTATTTAAGCGCGGCGAAACAGTCTGTCGAACAGTGACCTGCGCATCTAGTTCGAACCCTCTCTAACAATCGCTCCTGTCCAGTCTGGAGAATGGCTATGCCCCGTCTCGCGCCAGATTCGATTCTTTCGCATTACAAGATCAAAGAACTAATCGCGGTTGGCGGCATGGGTGAAGTTTATCGCGCCGTCGATCTGCAACTCGGCCGGGTGGTTGCTCTCAAAACGATTCTGGACCTGCAGGCTGGTAATCCCCGCATGAATCATCGCTTCATTCGCGAGGCGCGCGCGGCTTCAATTCTCACACATCCGAGCATCTGCACTATCTATGAAATTGGGCGGGATGGCGATCTGACTTTTATTACGATGCAGTATGTTGCTGGTCAGACGATTCAGGAGAGGCTCTCGGCCGGTCCTATCCCGGTCGAGCTGGCGCTTGGCTATGCGATGGATATCGCGGACGCTTTAGATGAAGCCCATCGCCATGGCGTAATCCATCGAGATATCAAGCCGTCGAATGTCATTATCAACGAGCGAGGCGTGGCCGTTGTCCTCGACTTTGGACTGGCAACGCAGGTCAGTTTTGCCGGAACTATGATTGAAGAATTATCAACCCTGCCAAACCTCACATCCACCGCGGCATTAGTAGGAACAATGCCATACATGTCGCCGGAACAAGTTAGCGGCGAAACGCTCGACGAGAGAAGCGATATCTTTTCTTTCGGTGTGACACTTTACGAAATGCTTAGCGGCGTTCGGCCTTTCGACGGTCCCACCAAGATTGACCTGCTGCATGCGATTCTTCACGACGAACCGAAACCGCTGACGGAAGTGCGGCCTGAGTTGCGACCTCAGTTAACCAGCGTGGTTGATAAGGCTCTAAAAAAGAATCCCAGCGAAAGGTACCAGTCGGCCGCAGAGTTCAAACAGGAGCTCCTGATACACATTCAAGAAGCAGGTTACGTCGTGGCAAGAGCGCCTAGTGCTTCTGCCAGCGGCAGATTAATAACGCCTGCTCCCGACGCTTCTGGCTGGTCGTGGCGACAGTTCAAATCTTTGTCTTCAGGAGCCCTTATCACGAGTTTTGTGGGCGCTGTCTTAGTTATTTTTGCCGGAATCCTCTGGTGGTTGGCTCACGTTGGCGCAGACAAGCCGCCGATCCCGCATTACGTCCAGGTAGTTAACTGGAAAAGTGAACCTGGAGAATCGGCCAGTGACGCTGTATTTTCGCCCGATGGCCGGATGATCGCGTTTTCGTCAAACAGAGGTAAGTATCGGGATATTTGGATCAAACAAACCACCATGGGCGATCCCAGTCAGGTAACAAAGGGTGAATGGAATAGTTGGAATCCAATCTGGTCACCAGACAATCAACAGATTGCTTTTCTATCGCGACGTGGAGATCAAACCGGCATCTGGCGGATGCCGGCTTTCGGAGGCACACCGACGTTGATAATGGCTCCGGTGAGCGGCGCTTTGCGACTGAAACGCTGGTCTAAAGACGGGAGGAGGATCTATTACGAACTAGTCCCCAATCTTTTCGCGTTGGATGTGGTTTCGGGACAAGCTACCCAAGTTACTAAATTTGAGTCCTCCGAGAGTTCAAATCCGCCGAGCTTTTCGTTGTCGCTCAACGAAGATCGCATCGCCTACACTGAGCGAAAGAATAAGCAAGTGGATATCTGGGTTATGCCGAAGAATGGAGGGTCGCCTGTGCGTGTCACGAATGATTCAGCAGAAGACCGAAATCCAGTCTGGCATCCAGACGGCAAGCGAATAATCTATAGCTCTGTCCGCGACGGCACGTATCAACTTTGTATAGCCTATCTGGACGGGCGCGCTCCTTTGCAGATTACTTCTGGAGAAGGCGACAAAATTGCCCTGGAGATTTCAGACAACGGCACGGAAATTCTTTATTACGCCGCAAAAGAAGAGTCGGATATCTGGAGAGTTAATGTTGAGACGGCTGCGGAATCCGCGTTCACTTCTGATCCCGGCACCGAGCTTTGGCCGGATCTTTCACCAGACGGTAAAGAGGTTGTTTACCAATCAGTTGATGATCCCGCTCAAGGCGCTAAGTTGAAGAATAGTTTGATTCTCGCCCGCGCCGTGAAAAATGGAGAAGCCGTTCAACTGACAGCCGGTGGGATTAATCCAACCTGGTCACCAGACAGCAGCAGAGTGGCTTTCCTGCGATCGTCAGGTGAGGTCCGAAATATCTGGACAGTAAAAGGCACCGGCGAAGAAGAAAAGCAATTGACGACTCATGGTTGCGATATTGATTGGAGCACGCTGCCCTACAACCGCGTGGAGGGCAAGTTCTTTAGCTGGTCGCCGGATGGCACGAGGATCATTTGCCACTTTCAGGAAGGTGACAAATCTAATCTGTCGGTCGTCGGCGCTGATGACGCGAAAGAGAACGTGATCTCCAGCAGTTCCGATTCATTAATATTCTCCCCGGTCTGGTCCCTCGACGGAGGTTATGTTGCTTACGTGTCTCAGAGCAAATCAAAGCCCGAGTCAGGGAATAGCACCTGGAGTATCAAACTGCTGGACTTGACGACAAACCGTGAGGAAACAATTTTTCAGAAAGATTCAGCCTTACGATTGCTGGGTTGGAGCAATGGTGGAAATGATCTCGTCGTGATAAACGTCAAAGGCGCTGATCACCTCACCGTTAGAGCAGCGGACGTGAATCTGATCCTGGTTTCTAAACGGGACGGAAGTCGTGAAGTGGCGCAGTTCAGCGCCGCCTATTCCCGCAATATCCTGCTTTCGCCCAATGGATCCGCAGTTGCTTTTGCGTCTCATCAGGACGGTAACGATAACCTTTGGTTAATCTCGACCAAAGGCGGATCAGCACGCAAGATAACTTCAAACAGCGACCCGCGACTATATTTTTCCAATATGGCATTTTCGCCCGATGGAAAGACCATTTACTTCGGGAAACAGTCGAGGTCGAGTGTCATCTCGATGATCGACAACTTCAAATAGGAGGAATCACCAAAATGTTCAATTCAGTCCCAAGGAGAATAGCCATTGCCCTGATGTTCCTTTTGCTGCCACTGCCCGGTGTGCTCTCGGCGCCAAATGGCCGCTTCCAAAAGACCCAAAGGGCGCACCTTCGCTCTCTAAAACCTCAGGACGAATCCCTTCGCGAAGCCGTAAAAGCGGAAATAGCTAAAAGCCGTTCTCTCGCCGGTATGGATATTCAAGTCGAAGTTTCGGGGGGTGTCGTAACCCTGTCCGGCACCGTTAGTTCACAGGCGCGAAAGAAACTCGCTGTGCGCATTGCGTCGCGCGTTAAGGGCACCAAGCGGGTAGTCGATCGCATAACCATTGGGCGAAAAATCTTTACGGACTATGAGTGTTGCTGCAACGGCGAATGCTGGACGCAGTCAAGACCATGCTCGGACTGTAGCAATCAGACTCGGGAATGTATCGCAGAGTTTCAGCAAGCGATGCAAGCCGCTGACACCAACGCGGAAAAAAGAGCAGCTAGACAAAAGTTTTACGACTGCATTCACAAACAATACTAGCGCGGTCAATACCTACGCATCGCCGCCGCAGCAAGCGGGCGCGGCTACGAGGCGTGAAAGTCAACGCTGGATGGATGGACGTTCGGTGGTGTCTTAACAGTGTGTTGCGGGCACTGTATTGGTGGCTTGAGAATAAGGCATTAGCCCGACCGACCGGGGGCCCCCACGCGGGCCCGCATGGGGTGGTCGATAGGGAGGGCTCTATCGAATCGTCCCGGGACTTGCCCGAAAAACTAAACCTGTATCGTTCTCAAGGTTTTCAAGCACGCCGCGATAAGAAAGTTTACCGTTCACAATGCCCGCCGCCGAGGTGAACGGATGTGTTTGACTATGTGATTGATCGATGATGTGAATGACTTCCCAGCCCGTGGCTTTCAAATAGTCGGCGATTAAACTGCGATGGCAGCGCCACCAAACTGCTTCAGCGCACATGATCGCGGTGCGCTTTTCACACGCTGTCTCGATCAGGCGCTCGATCCCTGCACGAAAATCCTCGGTTTCCATGTAATCGGCGTAGCCGCGAAAGGATTGGTTTCGCCAGGCCACATTCTGCGAATCGGGCCGCGCTTTGCGACGCCCGCCAATTTCAGGCAGGTGAATGTAATCAACATTGGCGATTGCCAACGAGACGCGCAAACTCTCTTTGTTGAACTGGGGATAACGCCGCGAACCGGGGAAACTGCGAACGTCTGCCACCAAACGAATTGAGAATGATTTGAGGCTGTTTACGAACTCGTCAATTGAGAGCGTTGAATGGCCGATTGTCCAGATTTGCTGTTCTTGTTTCACCGCAACCATTCCGCACGTTACACAGGAAAACCCCTCACTCTGCGCCTAAGTCGATGGCACGATACCTTCGATTCCGGCAATTTGTAGGAAAAACTGCAAGCAGCCGCTTCTAACCACGTTGAAACAAGTTGCGGAAAAAATAAAGCTTGACAGTTTGTGACCATCGCAGTATAAGCCGCCCTGTCCCAAGGTTCTCTGAAGGGTCGTTCTTAACCAACGATCTAGTCCTATCACGACGACTTTGTTTCTACGCGCCACCGCGGCGCGTGCTCACACAATCTACCGCGACATCGCCACCCGCCGAATTTCCCGGTCGCGACGCCGCTAGACAATTCGAAGGAACTAATCGTGATCGAACCTGTCTTTTCACCGAAGCGCCCCGTATCACCATTCTCGTTCTGGTGCTGTTTGGCAGTGGCATTTCTTTTGTTTCTGCTGTCCGCGAGCGGTGTCAATGGCCAGACTCCAACACCCACAGCAACCCCGAAACCAACAGCCACGCCGACACCGCCACCGTCTATTCAAGCAATCCAGCCTACAGCCGTACAGCCTGACGGGCTTTTCAATCTCAGCTTTAGTAAAGAGGTTACGCCAGTCGCAGTTAAAGTCGGTAACGTTGATGCTGTAATTCTCCCTCAATCGGCTGGCCCAACGAAAAACCTGGATGTGAAGGTGGCATCGAATACGCCTTTAGGGCAGCAGGCCATCGAGGTAACGCTTAACGACAATACCAAACTGACCAGCTCAGTTACCGTCGCCCCACTGATACGCGGATTAAAGGCCAACGCCGAGGACAAAGATCCGAAGTTGAGCCGATTTGCGATTGCGGGTGGAAAAGTCGTCTTGCAGTTCGTCGATAACATTCCGTCAGAAATCAGGCAAAAATTGATTGTGAAGCTCGGCGACGTGCCGGTGACCTACATGGTCCCGCAGAACGACTATCTGCTGCTGGAAGTGCCGGACAATATCGCGCCGACGACCTATACGGTTAATGTTTCAGTTGACGGATCTAAAGCAATTCTCGAACGGGCGCCCAAGCTCGGGGTGGTGTACACAAGTCGCGTGTACGTTCGGGCGTCGGCGAACTTGCTCGCCCTGATTCTCGCGGTTTATCTCCTGTACAAAGCGCGATCAGCGATCGCCCGCCGACAGGAGCGATATTGGTTTCTCAAGACGCTCTTAGTCGAGCCGGAGAATCAAACTTATAGCCTGTCGCGCGCGCAATTCGTTGCCTGGCTGTTGGTGATAATTTGGTGTTACCTGTTCCTCTATTTTGCCCACGGCTATGTTGACGAGTACTGGTCGTTCCCGAAACTCGGCGGAGCCATCTATACATTCCTGATTAGTCTCGGCACGTTGGTCGCTGCCCAGGCAGCGACTAAGGCTGTAGGGCCGAACGGAGCTGGCGAGGTACACCCGTCGCTCTCCGACCTGGTTATGCATGGTGGAGTGCTGGCTCTGGATCGGGTGCAGCAAGTCGTCTGGACGCTTATCGCGTTAGGAATGTTTGCGCGCATAACTATCACTACGTTTGGGACAGCTCAAGGATTGCCCGA
Source organism: Pyrinomonadaceae bacterium (assembly GCA_036559945.1). GTDB lineage: Bacteria > Acidobacteriota > Blastocatellia > Pyrinomonadales > Pyrinomonadaceae > UBA11740. The sequence goes on along the minus strand of DATBSG010000159.1, from coordinate 10,091 downwards.
GATACCGCAAGAGCTCTTGATTTTGATGGGCCTCAGTTCCGCGGGTTACCTCGGTGGCAAATTGGTGCGCGGTCCAGGTCCGGTCATCACCGAGGTCGTAGCCCGTGTCGGAAGCGTAATCCTAACCATTCGAGGCAAACATTTTTCAAAAGATGCTTTCGTGTGGCTCGATGGTGTCAAGCAACCAACTGACGCGCTGAAGTTCACCGACGATCCGGACGATCCTAAATACGCGAAGGAAATTGAACTAACCCTGGCGGACCTAACTCTCGATGCATGGAACACGCAGCAGCACGCGCTCACTATCATAAACAACGACGCGCAGCGTTCCGACTGGCGCTCAACGCAGGATGCCGCCAAAAGCCCGGCTGCGCCCGACTTAAAACCGGCTGGGGGCAGCCCACTGGGTGGCTGAAAGCTATCCGCGGGCTGCGGGCGAGAACACTCGCATAAGCGTCGACACCTCGGCCACCCAAATGTCTAGGCTGGGGGTGGCGATGCACGAGGAACATTATTGCCGTCGCTTGACCGTCACCGGCTTTTTTTGGGGCGGCAGCTTCAAATCGCGTAAAGACCCAATGCATTTTCAATTGGCAACGGGTTACTGAACGAGAGAAAGAGTATTTGAACAGAATTTTTTTCTAAAAAATTTGACGCGTCACGTCGACACGTTCTTGACAAATCGCGCGACATTCGATTGAAACGATAGTTCGGTCAGTTGTAGATATTGAACGCTTGGATTGCGTAAGTAATCCAACGCATTTTTTCCCAGCCGGTTTGCGATGACTAGCACTCAGTTCTATGGAGCGCATCAGAACTCAGATAACTTTCATGAGAGGAGAGGAACCATGGCAGTTCAGACAAACGTTATTGCCGAACAGCCGAACGTTTCAATTGATGTAACGGGCGGCGAACATCTTCAATACAAGCTGACACCTCGCGGAGCTAGGCCAGTGTTCCAATTGGTTGACACCAGGCTCGATCCTCCGAATGGACGCGTTTTGATGTCGGCCAATAGTGCTCCAGCTTCTAATAATCCTTTGACCTTTGTCAGGAAGTGGCCCGTGCCAAACGATACCGTAAACTCGACGACAAACCACACGATGGGCTTGCAGTTCCTGGCTGCAATTCAATACCGATATGAGGTCGGCGTCTTCGATAGTAACGACAAGCTGCTGCGAACGGTAATAGACATTACCTATACCGCGACTGCAGCTGATCAGACTTTCTTTCAATCGCTGAACGTCAACGCCTCATGAAAGGGAATTCCAATGAAAACGAGAATACTCACATCACTCTTACTGATGTTTTGTCTTGGCAATTCGATTTTTGCCCAGGAAGGCAAATTGAATTCGGACAAACTGCGCGAGCAAATCAGAAGCGTCGAAACTATTCGCGTCGACGGTAAGTCTGCGGTGGTGCAAAACGCACATAAGCGCGTACTCCTAGCCTTGTATGAAGATCTCAGAGCGGCGTTGGAGTCAGACCTCCAGGACCTCAGAAGCATTCGAGAAGCCGCTGGCGTTGATCGTGGCCAAGTTAGTCGCGATCTGGATGCTCAAATTTCGGCGACGCAAAAGGAACAGGAACAAGTCGTTGCCAGAATTCAGGGTCTAAGCAGCGGTTCCGGGACCGATAATACAGCGGGTAACGGAGTAAGTGAGAATGACACCAATGGTTCAAGCCGTTCTGAAAGGACAACGCGGTCGAGTACACGATCTGGAAATTTATCCAGCACACGCAATAATGGTTCTTCCGAACCAGTCAATGGCAATGCCTCGCGAACGGACACCTTCGCGAATAATGGGGTTTCAGGTGCAATTAACGCGACAACCACGACCGCAACGCCGCAGGCTGCTGGGGCAAATCCCAGTACGAGCATCAACGCTTCGCTCAATCAGGCGATTCAAGCGAAGATCGAACAGCGAGATGCCGGCAAGCAAACAGAGACTCCTAGCACCAGCAGTAACTCAACGTCGCTTGTCGATACGAGTTCGGCAGGGGATCTTGTTAACGTCGGCTTGAATCTCGCAGGTCTTACTGGAGCGACTAAAGACAATTCAACAGACTCAAATTCCGTTTCCGTCACTACGTCTGCATACGCATTATATGCAGGGTTCCTCGGTGCGGATCCATTGAATCCGGGGTTTTACAATCGAAACGCCGCATGGCGCAGGCTGTCATTCACTCTTGGTTACGATGACGAAAAAGATACCGTGACCAACGTAAGTACTCAGGCAAAAATATTCGGCGTCAAGTACTTGATAATCAATAAGCGCGATCCGACGTCAGCGCGAAATGACAAGTACTTCAGAATCATTTCCAACGATCTGCAAACGCGAACTACGGCTTTTGGAAATTTGTTCGAGAAGGTCATTTACCATGTCAGCACCATTAAGGCATTCCGCGATAAGATACTGATCCCGCAGTTCAGAGCCTATCTGCAGGTCAAGCGCCAGGAGGCTGCGCAATCAGTCGTTGCATCAGATCCCGAGCGGCTAGCGAGAATTGACGATCTCCTCCTGAGAGTAAATTCAGGCGCAGTCTTCCTTCTGGATCAGAATGGCGTACAACCAGCCGGCCCGCTCGCGGAGGTAAGAAGCGCTGCGCGCACCGCCACCTGGAAGAAAGAGGAGGCTGACTTTTGGGAACAGATTGGAAGAGACTATTTTGGGACGGACTATCGAAATAAACTAAAAACCGCGGTTGGCAATTCCGTGGTTGATGAGATCGACGCTTTTGTCGAGAAACAATTGAACGACGCGAACGTTTTTCAACGATTACAGGAGTCTTCAGTGGCTCGCGAAGCAATCGAAAACATTCGCAAAGCGCCACAGTTCTCACTCTATGTTCTCACGAAGCAAAGGCAGGCAGGCGTCGACGAATACACGGGAGAGGCAATCTTTGACTACGGCCTCGCCAATCGCGTTAATCTCACATTAAACGGCAACTTTCTCTACAAGAACAGCCCGTTCGTTGGCGGCGACACGCGTGCTGGCAAGTTTTCCGGTCAGTTTCGATTTCAGGTGACGCCTGAGAAACTTGTAGGAAGAAATCCCCTCTTCTTCTTCGTTTCCGGCAATGGTGAAGCATTATCAGGTCGCAAGCCGATATTCCAAGCGCAGGCAAAGCTGAGCGTGCCACTTCTAAATGGACTGGACTTGCCGTTTTCCTTGACATACGCGAATCGTAACGTACAAAACAAGAAGGATTTCGTGAAATTCCAGTTCGCGTTTGCTATCGACACAGCACGAATTCTGCAAGCGCTGACAGGAAAGTAAGGTTGATGTTCGCAATTCACATGGTCAGAAATCCAAGCTAACGCAATTCGACACATATTACGTTGAGTAGAATTGAAGCGGCCTAAATGGCAAATAAGTAGAGTTCGAAAAGACACCAAAAATAATGCCAACACTAAAACAGGGTTCGTCGGGTCCTGACGTAAAGGACCTGCAGCAAAAGCTCAAGGCCCTCGGTTTCGACCCGAAAGGTGTCGATGGGAATTTTGGCCCGGGCACGAAGGCTGTCGTCATCGCTTTTCAGCAGAGTAAAGGATTGCAGGCCGACGGTATCGCCGGACCGGCGACGATGGCTGCGCTCCAAGCCGCATGCGGGAGCGCAATGACCAACACCGGCGTCACGCCGACCAACACCGGCGGCGAAGTATCAGACGGCGAGGCACCAAGCGATACGCCAGCGGGAACGGCCGCGGCTCCGGCCACTGCGCCGAATCTGAATCTGGCAGCGCTCGCGGGAAAAGTTCCGCAGGCGGTAATTGATCAAATCCCCGAAACGGCCGCGAAGTTTGGCATAACGACAAACCTTCGTCTGGCGCATTTCCTCGCGCAATGCGCGCTGGAATCGACCGGCTTCACAGCCACGGTTGAGAATTTGAATTACAGTGCACAACGCATCCCGCAAGTGTTCGGTAAGTACTTCAAGAATGTTGACTCAACGCCGTATGCCCACAATGCGCAGAAACTCGGCAGCAGAGTCTACGCCAACAGAATGGGCAATGGTGATGAAGCTTCCGGTGACGGATTCAAATTCCGCGGACGCGGCTACATTCAATTGACCGGCAAGAATAACTACACAAGCTTCTCTAATTTTGTGGGCGAAGATTGCGTGGCGAATCCTGATCTGGTCGCGACGAAGTACCCACTCTCGTCGGCGGCCTTCTATTTCAGTTCGAACAACATCTGGGCGATCTGTGATCGAGGCGCAGATGACGCAACCGTGAACAAAGTGTCGGCGGCGGTGAACGGCACGCCCACGCACGCGCTGGCTGAGCGGCTTCAGAATTTCAAGAAGTTCAGGCAGGCACTGGGTTAGGCAGGAAAAAGTTTTGACTTTCCTACCTCACAAAGCGAGAGGAGACTAAAACTGTATGGCTAAGATTGAATCTGAGATTCCCGTCAGTGGTGTTGGTTTCAGGACCAACAATCGCACTAACAATTCTCATTTCGCGACCGAGGTCGTACATGACTTGCTAATTAAGATCGCGGGCCTGTGGCATGAACTGCAACCCGATCACCCTATCTCAATCGGCCAGCTTTCGCATAAAGGTGGTGGAGAATTCCCGCCGCACCACCAACACCGGCTTGGCGTCGAGGCTGACATGCGGCCGCTTAGCAAAAACGGTCAAGATCTTATGCTCGATTTTCAGAGCCCGCAGTATAGCCAGGATCTCACGCGCGAGTTTGTTCAACTGCTGAGGGCGAATGCTAGGATGCACAGGGTATTCTTTAACGATCCCCAACTCATGGCAGAAGGTTTGACGAGTCACGCTGCCGGACACAACGACCACCTGCACCTTTGGTTCGAGGACGGGCAGGAATCTGCGCCTCGCGTGCTTCGAAAGGGCGACCAGGGCGAAGATGTGAGGCAAGTTCAGGCAAAACTGATCGCGGTAGGGTTCCCAATCCAGGGCGGCGCGGATGGGAAGTTTGGACAACATACTGATGACGCGGTGCGAGCGTTTCAGGCTGCGAACGGCCTCACCGCAGACGGCGTGGTCGGGCCCAATACGCGCGCGGCGCTCGGGTTATAGAGGCGCTTGATTACTTGCGCACTGAATGACCTACAACTCTGGAGGCGAGAGATCATGGCAACACTAATGAGAGGTTCAACCGGTCCGGAAGTAACCGCACTTCAGCAGCGATTGCTCGACCTGGGTTTTGATCCAAACGGCGTTGATGGGATCTTTGGTCCTGGTACCGAATCAGCCGTCAAAGCTTTTCAACAGGCGAAGGGGCTTACCGTCGATGGTATTGTCGGACCGATTACGCGCGCCGCGTTACAACTGGACGGCGGGGGAGGCCCGGGATCAACTACTGCGGCAAAGATTCTCTGGGTAGTGGGCTACAACTCTCTCGCGCAATTCATCCAGCGAGCTGTCGCCGCCAATATGACCGCCGTCGCGGTTCGTACCAGTAATGACAATGACCTGCCTAACGCCATTACCGCGGCTCATGCGGCGAATCTCAAAATCTACGGCTGGCGCTGGCCGTTGTCCACACAAGCCGGCGCAATGGCCGAAGCGAACCATGCGGCCACGCTGCTGACCCAGGGAATGGACGGCTACTTTGCCGATCCTGAAGGCGAGCCCGGACAGCCTTTCGACTGGAACAAGCCCGGTCTTGCGTCGCTCGCAGATCAATTCTGCACGACGATAAAGGCGGCGGCCGGGACAAAACCGCTGGGCGTAACTTCACATTTCCTCGCTAAACAACGGTTTCCGAACTTGCCGTGGGCAGCGTTCTTTCAACATGCCGACGTCTTGCTCCCGCAGGCATATTGGCGCGTGGCGCAAGGCCCCGTACATCATGCCAACCCGGTTGAGAACTTCCGCGACTCAATTCAGGCTTGGGTTCAAGCCGGCGGCGCCAGAGAAAAGATTCAACCGATGGCCGGAGAGTTGCGGCGTGTGAGTGGCGCTGAAATTGGACAGTACGTGGGGGAAGCCAGCAACCACGGCATTACGACTCTCCACTTTTATACCGATGAAGCCGGCATAAGTCAGGATGTGTGGAACGCTATTGCGCAGGCGTAAGGCTGCATCAACGCGTTGAATATTTCGCCAGCGTTTCCGGGAACACGCGCACGCCTTCGGGCATCTTCTCCATCGGAATCTTGTTTGCGCCCGTGAGGATGTCACGCGCGGACATGCCGTAGACCTGCGAGTTGTCTTCGTTGTCCGGCTTGATGACGACGCCTTTCAGTTCCAATCCGGCGAACGCGCCTTTGCTGCGGGAATAGGAAAGAATCTGCGCGTTCAGTTTCACATCAGTTGAAGCGCTCGCTGATCTGCCCACCGGCCCGGCCGCGGCGCTGCCTTCGCCCCCGATTTCAAACTTATCTCCGAGCAGACTCTCGACCGCCTCTTCATTCATGAACAGCAGAACGTAATCAGTTGAAGCGGCGCCGATTTGTAAACCGACGCTTCCGCCCGTTAGATCGAAAAACGCCGGGGCGCTCCAGCCATTCCGCACGCGCCGGCTAATCACGCCGCTGCCTCGCCGCGCGCCCACGATAAAACCGCCCTTCAGTACGCCGGGAAATACCGCGACAGCTTCGGCGCGTCGCAGCAAGTCCCGCGGGATCGATTTCTCGCGCGTGGCCATGATTGCTTCGAATACGCGCGCGGCGCGATCTGATTGTTTCGCGGCAGCTAACGCTTTCTTGGTGCTGCGTTCGCGGCTGGTTTGCGCAAAACTGGTCGAGAGCAAACCAAGAACTAGGAGCAAAGTTAGGATAGCTTTTCTCTTGGTAGTCATTCACGTCTCCAATCATGATCGTGTCAGAAGCCCGACCGTGAGGGAGGGCAAGATTACCTAGCGAGCCCTTGCTTACGCGCGGGCTTCTGACACGAGGCGTCAATCATCTGCGCGTCGAATAACGCGCCAGCGTTCGCGGGAAGATACGCACGCCGGCCGGCATGTCGGTAATCTTCCATTGCTTCGTAGGCGCCAGAATATCGCCGGCCTTCATGCCATAGACAGGTTCGTTGTCGTTGTTGTCCGGCGAAATTGCGACGCCTTTCAGTTCCAATCCGGCGAAAAGCCCTTTGCTGCGCGAGTAAGAAAGGATCTGCGCCTTCAATTGCGCGTCGGTCGAAGCCGAGGCCGATCTGCCTACCGGCCCGGCGGCCGCGCTGCCTTCGCCGCCAATTTCAAACTTGTCCTGCATCAGACTGTCCACCGCGCCGGAATTCATGAACAGCAGGACCAGATCAATTTTCGCCGCGCCGATCTGCAAACCAAAGCTGCCGCCGTTCAGATTGTAAAACGCCGGAGCGCTCCATCCGCCCTTCACTCTTCGGCTGATCACGCCATGGCCGGTCCGCCCGCCGACGATGAAACCTGCCTTGACCACTTCAAAGACGGCGATCGCTTCGGCTTTGTCGAGCAGGCTTTGCGGAATCGCCTTGTCCGGTACATTCATGATTTCGGTAAAGGTGTCGGAAGCCTTTTGTGCATTCTTTGTGGCGTCCGCAAGCTTCTTCGCGTCCTTTCCCTGCCCGAGCGCAACCGCCGCCGAACCGAGACACATCAACCCGATCAATACAACTATGCTGGCATGAAAAAGTTTTGCTTTAGACATACAAGTCCCCTTTCCTTTCATTGCTGGTCTGGGGGATTCTAACGTGTCTTGCTCACCTGTTCGCAGCATACTTATAATCGCTCGCCCTGACAAACATGCTTGTTGTTTGACCCCTCTCCCTCTGGGAGAGGATAGGGTGAGGGTTTTACGGTCGCCAGCTAAGTCCCTCATCCCCCGCCCTTCTCCCAAACGGAGAAGGGAGAAAGAGATTCGAATTCAATCAAATGCCGATTGGCACTCCATTCCACGAAAGAACACTCGCGCTGTGCGAGAGCCTGAACTATCGCGAGTGGTCTGGCTACTACGCGGTCAGTGCGTATGAGACGCATCACGACCACGAGTACAACGCCATCCGGAACGCCGCGGCATTGATCGACATCTCGCCGCTGTTCAAGTATCGCGTGACTGGTCGCGATGCGACGAAATTGGTTGACCGCATCATCACTCGCGACCTGCGCAAAGTTTCCGTCGACCAGGTAATTTACACGCCGTGGTGCGACGAACACGGCAAAGTGATCGACGACGGCACGGTTTCGCGGCTCGAGGAAAACGTTTATCGCTGGACCGCCGCTGATCCAAGTTTGCGCTGGTTCACCCAGAACGCCGCGGGGCTCGATGTTCATCTCGAAGATATTTCTGAATCAGTCGCCGCGCTCGCGGTGCAAGGGCCGACCTCCGGACGATTGCTCAAACAAGTCGTCGAAGACGCGGGCATTGAAAACTTGAAGTATTTTCGCGTGACGAAAGGTCGGATCGCCGGCGTGCCGGTTGAGATTTCACGCACCGGCTACACGGGCGATCTGGGCTATGAAATCTGGATGGCTGCTGCAGATGCGCTGAAAGTCTGGGACGCACTCGTTGAGCAAGGCCGCGCGTTCGACATTAAACCGACGGGCATGCTTGCGTTGGACGTTGCGCGGATTGAAGCAGGCTTGTTGCTCATCGACATCGATTTCAACAGCAGCAAGAAAGCGCTGATTGAACCGCAGAAGTATTCTCCTTTCGAGATGGGGCTCGGCCGGCTGGTCAACCTCGACAAAAACAAATTCGTCGGACAATCGGCGCTGCTTGAAGAAAAGAAGCGCGGGGCAGCGAAGCAAATTGTCGGGCTGGAGATTGATTGGCCTGCGGTTGAGAAGATTTACGAGAGTGTCGGCCTGCCACCCGCGGTTTCATCTATTGCCTCGCGCGTTGCGGTCCCCGTTTACAGCAACGGTACGCAGCTTGGCAAAGCAACGTCAACGACCTGGTCGCCGACGATGAAGAAAATGATCGCGCTCGCGACGCTCAAAAATGATTTTGCGAAAACAGGTACAAACGTCGAGATCGAGATCACGGTTGAGGCTGTGCGGCATCGTGTGCCCGCGGTGGTAACAAAGACGCCATTCTACAACCCGAAACATAAAACGGCGACGCCGGTTTGATCTGGGTACGCACGCCTCCGGCGTGCCTTTCACCATGAAACACAGTGACGAGTTTGCGAAGAAGCTGCACGCCGGAGACGTGCGTACCCAGATCATCGACGGCTACGATCCGACCGCGTCGCTCGATCGCGCCGCAACCATTCCCTCTTCCTGGTACACGGACGAACGGATCTTCGAACTTGAGAAGCAAACGGTCTTCAGCGGTTCATGGCAATTTGCCGCGCGCGCCGATCAACTCCGCAAACCCGGCGATTACGTCACAACGGAAATTGCCGACGAACCAATCGCGATCGTTCGCGGTAGCGATAATCAAATTCGCGCCTTCTTCAACGTCTGTCGCCATCATGCAGCGGCCGTCATGACTGAGTCGCACGGTAACGCTCCTCAACTTCGTTGTCCTTACCACGGCTGGACGTATTCGCTCGAAGGCGAGTTGAAAGGCACGCCGGATTTCAGCGGCGTTTGCGATTTCGATCGAAAGAACAATGGTTTGATTCCGATCGATCTCGCAGTCTGGGAGCAATGGATCTTTGTTCGAAGCGGCGGGTCACAACCGCCTCCAAACGAATCAATTAACACTTTTCTTGGCACCGATTTGCCAGACCAAATCGCAGCGCTTGGTCTCCGCCATCTTCACTGGTTCGACCGCCGCATGTACACGATCGACTGCAACTGGAAAGTCTTTGTCGATAATTATCTCGACGGCGGATATCACGTGCCGCACCTGCACAAGGGGCTGGACAGCGTGTTGGATTACAGCAACTACACAATTGAATGCGGGCAACGACACTGCCTGCAATCGAGTCCGATGGTTTCGACCGGAGAAGCCAAAGTCGCCGCGACGCGCACCGGCGAGCGGGCTCTCTATTACTGGATTTATCCAAACTTCATGATCAATTGCTATCAAGGCGTGATGGACACAAACATCGTCCGCCCGCTGTCAGTGGATCGCACGGAAGTGCTTTTCGATTTTTACTTCAACGATGTTTCGGAAGCCGCGCGCGAGCGAAACCTGGCGAGCGTGGCAGTCGGAGACAAAATTCAGCAGGAAGACCTGGACATTTG
>DATBSG010000158.1:0-10063 GCA_036559945.1 Pyrinomonadaceae bacterium | reverse complement strand
GGCGATGATGGCCGGCAGCGGCTCGGCGGTATTTGGGATTTTTGAAAATCAGGACGCTCAGGAGCGCGCCATTCAGGCGATCGAACTCGAAACTGGTTGGCGCGCGTTTCCTTGTAAGACGGTTGGGCGCAGCCACTATCGAAAGGCATTGGGCGATCTGCGCGAGCTTCTGGCTTAGGATCGAGAACGAGCAGGCTGGAAGCCTGCGTACCCGGGATGCTGGGGCGTAGCCAAGTGGTAAGGCACCGGTCTTTGGAACCGGCATTCGTAGGTTCGAATCCTTCCGCCCCAGCCAATTTTTTCACAGTGAATGTGCGACAAACTTCAAGTTTGTCGATCAGCAACGGTAACGACAAGCTGAAGCTTGTCGGACACTGAATGAGCACGACCGGCGGCATCAAAGTCTTTTCCGGCAATGCGAATCGCGCGCTGGCAAAAGAAATTTGCCATGAGCTGCGCTGCGATTTGGGGCGAGCGCAAACGGCGCGCTTCTCGGACGGCGAATTCAATTTTCAGATTGAAGAAAATGTCCGCGGCGCAGACGTTTTCATCGTACAGCCGACGTGCCCCCCGACGGATTCGCACGTCATGGAGTTGCTGGTGATGCTTGACGCGTTCAAGCGCTCATCGGCCGAGCGTTTGACGGCGGTGCTGCCGTATTACGGTTACGCGCGATCGGACAAGAAGGATCGCCCACGCGTGCCGATTGCGGCGAAGATGGTCGCTAACCTGATTCGCATCGCGGGCGCCGATCGTATCGTGACGATTGATTTGCACGCGGCTCAGATTCAAGGGTTCTTTGATATTCCAGTGGATCACCTGTACGCAGCGCCGGTGATGATTCGGCATTACCAGGAGCATCCTCTGCCGAATCTGACGGTCGTGGCGCCAGATACTGGTGGCGCGGAGCGCGCGCGGGCCTACGCGAAGCGCTTGGATGCGGAACTCGCTCTGTGCGATAAGCGGCGCGACAAGCCCAACGTTGCTGAAGTGATGAACGTCGTCGGCGACGTGGAAGGACGTAGTTGCTTGATCGTCGATGACATGTGCGACACAGGCGGTTCGCTCACAAAGGTTTCGCAGGCTTTGAAGGAAGCCGGGGCAAAACGGGTCGATGCCTGCTTCACGCATCCGGTGCTTTCGGGCCGCGCCGCGATGCACTTGGCGAATTCGGACATCGAGCAGATTGTAGTTACGAACACAATTCCGCTAAACTCTAAGGCAGCGGAACTGAAGAACATTACGGTTCTTAGCATTGCGCCTCTTTTGGCGAAGGCAATTAAGTCGATCCATGAAGAGACCAGCGTCTCTTCGCTCTTCGTATGAAGGGCAAAAACTGAAAAGCTCTTAGCCGTCAGCTCTCAGCTTTCAGTAAACAATTTGAGTTTTGATGGGTTTCAGGCGAATTGCGTCTGGACTCGCTGATAGCTGAATTCTGACAGCTAACGGCTAGATTCGGAGAACAATCATGGCAGAGAAGAAAGACATTGTAGTGCGCGCTAAGGCGCGCGATGGACGTGGGAAGAATGATGCGCGACGTGCGCGTCGCGACGGACAAGTCCCGGTGGTTATTTATGGCGGCCAAGGCGAAACGGTCGCCGCGTTGGCCCCGGCAAGCGAGCTGGCGGCAATCCTTCGCTCAGACACCGGACGCAATACGATTTTCACCGTAGACGTTGAAGGCGTGGAAGCTACTGAGGTGATGTTCGCGGACCGGCAGATCGATCCGGTGCGGATGCGGCTCGTGCATGCGGATTTCAAGCGGCTGGTCAAAGGCGAGAAAATTGAAACGACGGTTCCGCTGCGCCTGGTGGGTGAACCGATTGGCGTGCGCGAACAGGCGGGCGTCCTTGAGCAAATCGTGCGCAACATCGATATCCGTTGCGAGCCGCGCGACATTCCCGAACACATCGACGTCGACGTGACAAACCTGGCGGTGCACGAAGTGCTGCACGTTTCTGACATTCCGGTAAGCGCGGGCGTCGAGATTCTGGAAGCGCCCGAAACGGTAATTGCGACCGTCGGTGTTGTTAAGGAAGAGCCCGTTGCGGTGGCGCCAGAGGTTGAGGGCGAAGCACCAGCCGAACCCGAAGTCATCGGCAAGGGCAAGAAGGAAGAAGAAGAAGGCGAGGCCGAGGAAGAAGCGAAGTAAAAGCATTGCCGATTGCCCATTTGAGATTGCCGATTGGCGGTCTTCCTGGTGCGAGCCTTCGTCCTTAACTGATCTAATCGGCAATTGGCAATTGGCAATCCGCAATGTTTCTGATCGTTGGACTGGGAAATCCGGGCGCCGAGTACGCGTGGACGCGCCACAATTTGGGTTTCATGTTGATTGACAAACTGGCCGCCGAGGCGGGCGCGACTGTGAAACGTCGTGAGTGCCGTTCGCTGGTCGGCTCGGCAACGATCGAAGGTGAGCGCGTGCGGCTCGTGAAGCCGCAAACGTTCATGAATCTGAGCGGCGAAGCCGTCGGGTGCTTGCTGTCGAAGCACGAAATCGACGACGCCTCGAAGTCTTTGATCGTGATCAGCGATGACTTGGCTTTGCCTTTTGGAAAGATTCGCTTGCGTCCGAGCGGTAGCGCGGGTGGACACAACGGACTGAAGTCGATCATCAGCGCGATTGCCACTAATGAATTCATGCGGCTGCGAATTGGAATCCAGCCGGAGCATCCGGTGAGCGACGCGAAAGCTTTCGTGCTGGAGCAGTTTCGCAAGCCGCAGCGAGAAGAAGTTGGCAAGATCTTGGAACAAGCCGCAGAAGCCGTGCACTCGATTCTGCGGGACGGCATCACGAAAGCGATGTCGGTTTATAACTAGTAAATCGTAAAGTAGACGTTTCGTTTCGAGTAGGAACTCTATTTACTATTTACGATTAACGATTCACGGCTGTTTGGAGGATTAGCGTGGCAGAAAAAAGAACTTACGAAGTAGTTTTCATCATCAATCCCGACGCGGAAGACGCCGAAGTGATGCGTCTGACGGAATCGATCCAGAAGATCATCACCGACCAGGGCGGGAGCATTACGAAAACCGAGATGATGGGGAAGCGCCAGCTCGCTTACGAAATCAGTCATAGGCGTGACGGCATTTACGTCTTGCTGGAAGTCGAAGGCTCTGGCGCGGAAATCGCCGAGCTCGAACGCCGCATGCGCGTCAATGATCGCATTTTGCGCTACATGACGATCCGCGTGGACGAAGATCGGCGTCGCGCGGAAAAGTTGAAAGCGCGCCGCGCCCGAAAAGCCGAGAAGCGACCGACGGCCGGCAAAAAGCGGACCGAAGAATCTGATACAGAGGCCGAGGAAGCCGAGTCGGAAGCCGCGTAGCAATTACGAACTGGAAGGAAAGGTTTATGTCGACAAATTTTGACGAGCGCGATAGCGCGTATGGTTTTGAACGGGAATACGAGCGGGCTGGGATGCCGGGTCGCGGCCCAAGGCGCATGCAGCGGCGAAAGATTTGCCGGTTTTGCATTGATAAAGTCGATTATATCGACTTCAAAGATCTGAAGGTTTTGCAGTCTTACACGCCGGAGCGCGGCAAGATTCTGCCTCGCCGGATTTCCGGCGTTTGCGCCACGCATCAGCGCATGCTGGCCGAAGCGATCAAGCGCGCACGCAACATCGCGCTGCTGCCGTACGCGGCGGATTAGTTTCTAGGTGGCACAGACTTCAGTCTGTGAGTTTGCGAGGACCGATCACAGACTAAAGTCTGTGCCACAATTTTGGGAGTTTTTCATCATGGCACACAAACAAGTTCTCTTACGCGAAGACATTGATAATCTTGGCGCGCGCGGCGAAATCGTGCGCGTCAAAGCCGGCTACGCGCGCAACTATCTGCTGCCGCGACGACTTGCCGTCGAGGCGACCGCCAGCAACGTTAAGCAGATTGAAGGCGAGCGCGCGGCCCTGGCAAAACGCGAAGCCAAAGAACGATCTACTGCCGATCTGCAAGCTGACCAGTTGCGTAATCTAACGCTGAAATTCGAGCGCAAAGTTGGTGAAGCGGGAGTGCTCTACGGCTCAGTCACGTCGATGGACATCGCGCACGCGCTGCAAGAGCAGGGCTACGAAATCGATCGCCGCAAGATCGTTCTGCGCGAGCCGATCAAGCGCTTTGGCAACTACAACGTGCCCGTGCGTCTGCACCGTGAAGTGACGCTTGAGATGCCGGTGAGTGTGCTCGGCGAAGGTGGCGTCGAGGTTGATGTTGAGGCGCTGCAAGCTGAGGCCGCCGCAACATCGGCACCCACGGAAGCATCGCAAGACGAAGCGAGCGAGTGAATTGTGGGCTTGTGAAGTATCAGCGAAGATAAAGCATCGCGTTCACTCCCGCGTCTCACGACTCATGTAGTATAGTTCGCGCCGCAAGAGAGAATTCGTATCGCGAATTTGTCTTGCGGCAATTTTTTATTTTCCACAGCAGAAGCAATGGCCACGCCTGAACCGATCCGCGACCCAAATCTCGAAAAACCGCTTCCCAGCAGTCCCGACACTGAAAAAGCAATTCTCGGCGCCGTCATTCTCGACAACACTTTGATCGCGCAGGCGATTGAGATGTTAAAGCCCGCGGATTTTTATGTACCGTCGCATCGACGAATCTTCACCGCGATGATCGGGCTCTTCGAGCGCGGCTCGGAAATCAATCCGATTCTGATCGCCGAAGAATTGCGCAGAGACAATTCGCTGGATGCGTCGGGTGGTGTTTTGTTTCTGACCAATCTCACGTATGGTTTGCCGCACGTCACGAGCATCGCGCAATACGCGAAAGTCGTGCGCGGCAAATCACTGCTGCGCCAGCTTGTGAAAGTCGCGAACAAAATCACGGCCGAGGCGCTGGAGGAAGAGGACGAGCCGCAAAACATTCTCGATCATGCCGAGCATGCAATCTTTGCTTTGGCTGATGAACGCATACGCCAGGGCTTTGAGCACATCAAGCATCCGGCTGAACGCGTGCTGGAAAAGGCCGAGGCAGTCGAGCATCGCGACCTGGTGGTAACTGGCGTCGCTACAGGGTTTCGCGGACTCGATGCCCTGACCTCCGGGTTGCAAAAGCAGGACCTGGTGGTCATTGCCGCGCGCCCCTCGATGGGCAAAACCAGCCTGGCCTTGACGCTCGCGCAGCACGCCGCGATCGAGAGCAAGGCGGTCGTCGGCGTGTTCAGCTTGGAAATGTCTGCGGAAGCGTTGGCGATGCGCATGTTGTGCTCGGAAGCCAACGTGGATGCCCAGAAGTTTCGCGGCGGCTTTTTGTCGAACGAAGAGTGGGCACGTTTGGGCAAGGCGTTAGGCAGACTCGGTGACGCGCGCATCTTCATCGACGACACCGCGGCGATTTCGGTTTTGGAAATGCGCGCCAAAGCGCGGCGCTTGGCAACGGAACAGAAGCAACTCGATATGATCATCGTCGATTACATGCAATTGATGTCAGGTTCAACTCGCCGTTTCGAGTCACGCCAACAGGAAGTTTCGCAAATCTCGCGCGAGCTGAAAGCACTTGCCAAAGAATTGAATGTGCCGCTAGTCGCGTTGTCTCAGTTGTCGCGTGCTCCTGAGAACCGCACCGACCACCGTCCGCAACTCGCCGACCTGCGCGAGTCAGGCGCCATCGAGCAGGATGCAGACGTGGTTGCGTTCATCTTTCGTGAAGAGGCTTACAACCGCACCGACGACAACAAGAACATCGCGGAGCTAATCGTTGCGAAGCAGCGCAACGGCCCGACCGATACAGTCTATCTTGCCTTCCTCAATCAATTCGCCAAGTTCACCGACCTCGAACGCGAAGCGTTGGGTCAATACCTGAGTCGCTTCGATCGTTCGAAAGGGTCGCCGCGTATCAGTCGTGGCGATGAGTTCTAATACTAATCCGCAGATTACGCAGATTCCACAGATTCATAAGACCCAACACGCGGGCTCTACAAGTTCGCTGGGCTATGGAGTCTTCACGACTGCATTTCGTAATTGAATCGGTGTAATCTGCGTAATCTGTGGATATATCCGGTAGACCAACCTGGGCCGAAATCGATCTCGATGCGCTGGCGCATAACTTTCATGTGATTCGCGAACGTGTGGGGCCTGACGTCAAGATTCTCGCAGCCATGAAGGCGAACGCCTACGGACACGGCGCGGTTGAGTGCTCGCGTCGATTAGAGAAAGAAGATGTCGATTGGTTTGGCGTCGCGCTGCCGGAAGAAGGGATCGAGTTGCGCGAAGCGGGAATCACAAAACCGATTCTCTGCATGGGCGGAGTCTGGCCAGGCCAGGAAAGCCTTTGCATTCAGCGAGACCTGACGCCGGTTGCTTACCGGCTCGATGTTGTCGAGGCGATCGACCGGGCCGCTGCGGATGCGCGGAAGACCGTTGATGTACACGTAAAGATCGATACCGGGATGGGTCGTCTGGGCGTGCGCAGCGAAGATGTGGCGGAGTTCTGCGACGCCCTGAAGCGTTTCAGAAATATCCGCGTCGATGGCTTGATGACGCACTTGGCTTCGGCCGACGATGAAGCGCAGGCCGAATTCACGCAGAGACAGTGGGAGCGATTCAACCGCGCGGTAACGTCATTCCGCGAACAGGGAATCGCGCCAAAACACATTCACGCTGCGAACTCGGCTGGTCTGTTCGCGTTTAAAGAAACGCGCGCCAATATGGTGCGACCGGGCGGGACCCTTTATGGTTTCGTCCGCGATGTCCTACCGCCAAGTCTCGAGTCTCCGCCACTGCGGCCAGTGATGTCACTCTTTTCACGCATCATGCTTTTGAAGCGGGTGCCGAAAGGCGAGAAGCTTGGCTACGGCGGGACTTTTGAAACAACGCACGATTCGCTGATTGCCACGATTCCAATTGGGTATGACGATGGATACCGGCGCGTGTTCAGCAGTCGAGGACGCGTGATTGTCCGCGGGCAGTTTGCGCCGGTCGTCGGTCGCGTCTCGATGGACTTAACTCTGATTGATGTAACAGATGTGTCAGGTGCTACGCTGGATGATCGCGTGACTCTACTCGGCCGCGATGGCGACTCCTCGATCACCGCCGAAGATTTAGGGGAGCTTGCCGGAACCATCTCGTATGAAATCACCTGCGGCATCAGCAGTCGCGTGCCGCGAATTTATCGAAACCTGGATGCCAGCAGCCGAACTTAAAGTCCACGTCACCGACGCCGAAAGCGTGACCGCATTACTGTACCCCGCCGCGAAAACGGGTCGCGTGGGCACGACGATCATCCTTGGACACGGCGCCGGCGCAAACCAGTTGAGCGGCTTCATGCGTCTGTTCGCGAGCGGCTTGGCCGAACGTGGCATCGATGCTGTTACTTTCAATTTTCTCTACATGGAACAAGGTCGCAAGATTCCCGATCCGGGACCACGTCTCGAAGCCTGTTATCGCGCCGTGATCGACACCGTGCTCAAGCACGGAAAGTTGAAGGGCAACCGGCTGGCGATCGGCGGAAAATCCATGGGCGGGCGGATTGCTTCACAAGTGGCAGCCATCATCGGCGAAAACATCGACGCCTTGGTTTTTCTCGGCTATCCGCTGCATCCGCCAGGAAGGCCGGATAAACAGCGCTCAGAGCATCTGCCGAAAATAAAAGCGCCGATGCTTTTCGTCCAAGGCTCGCGCGACGCGTTCGGCACGAAGCAGGAGGTCGCCGCGGTAATCAAGGAGCTGAAACTTCCTGCGAAGCTTCACGCGATCGAAGGCGGCGATCATTCGTTGAAAGTGCCGAAGAAGGCGGGGCTGAATCAGCAGGACATCTACGAAGAGTCGATGAACACAATCGCTGAATGGCTCAAGACCCCGCTGGTTACCTAACTTTTGACCGCAACTTCGTAAGAGTATTGACATTCCTCATCCTTGCGAATATCTTGCCCGCGCTTTTGCTGTACACAACAAGGCTTGAGCTCCCTTAGCGGACACGAACTTCAGCCTGTTTTCTTAAAAACCTGAGCGCTTCCCTTGCGCACCATCAACAGTCTCACGGAGGTCCCATGACCGCTCCTTCGAATCCCAACGTCGAATACACCAAAGAAGTGCGTTTCGCGGTCGTCATGTACGGCGGCGTCTCGCTGGCGATCTACATCAACGGCGTGGCGCAAGAACTCTTGCGCATGGTGAACGCAACCGCGCCGAGCAATGATGATGATAATGTGGCGCGGACCCTGGCGACGAAGAGCGGCAAACCGTGCGGCACCGAAGCGGTTTATCGCAAGTTGAGTTACCTGGTCGACGATCCGGCGAATCGCGCTGCATTTCGAGGCGCGATGGCAACAGACGGGAATGACTCCAACTGGCAGCCGACGGGCAACATTCGCGTGCGCTTTATGGTGGATGTTTTGGCGGGAACTTCGGCCGGCGGCATCAACTCGGTCTACCTCGCCAAGGCTTTGGCGAACGATCAGAACATCGATCAACTAAAGAACCTTTGGGTCACCGAAGGCGACATCCACTCGCTGATCAATGATGGCCAGTCGCTAAAGAACACCACGCTCGATCCTCAGAAGCCGCCGCAATCACTGCTTAACAGCCGGCGCATGTATCTCAAGCTGCTCGCGGCACTCGATGCGATGGATGGCAACGAAGTTGAGCAGAAGAAACCTTCGCCGCTGGTTGACGAACTTGACCTTTACATTACGGCCACAGACATCCGAGGTCTCTCGCTGCCAATTCGCCTCGCTGACTCAGTCGTCCGCGAACGGCGGCACAAGAACGTATTTCACTTCAAGTACATGACCGCCGGCGCGACCGGAAATGACGTGAACGAGTTCCGCAAAGAGCTGAATCCGTTTCTCGCGTTTGCAGCGCGCACTACCTCGTCATTTCCGTTTGCTTTTGAACCGGTGCGGTTGGTTGAGATTCGCGAACTGCTCGATCATTCCGACGAGCATCGCAACGAAAAAGATAACTTCAAACCAGACTCGCCGCTGATTAGACGTTTCTTCCAGGACAATCTGACTGAAGATGTAGAGTTTGGTTCGGTCGATTATGACGTGCGGTCATTTGCGGATGGTGGCTATCTGGACAACAAGCCGTTTAGTTATGCAACCAGCACGTTGATGCGCCGCACGCCGACGGTTCCGGTCGATCGCAAGCTGATCTATATCGAACCGTCGCCCGAGCATCCTGAGCGCGAGGCGCAACCGAAGAATCCACCAGACGCGATTCAAAATGTGCTCGCGGCGCTCAGTCTCCCGCGCTATGAAACGATTCGCGAAGACATCCAGTTGGTGCTGGAGCGGAATCGGTTGATTGAGCGCGTCAATCGGCTGACGCGTTTGATTGAGCGAGACATCGAAGATTTCGCAGTCCGCAAAGGCCTGTCGTCTTCGGCGCTGGCGGTACTCAACACAGAAGAAGAAAAAAAGCGCATTGAAGAAATGATGCGTCCGGTGCGGCCGCAGCTGGCGGCGGAGCTTTGGGACGCGATGCAACTGTCGGACATGGTCGGGCTTTACGGGGTCCACTACCTTCCGTACCGCCGGCTGCGAATTTCGGCGTTGACCGACGAGATTGCCACGCTGACGGCGCGCGTCGCAGGTTTCGACGAGCGTTCCGACCTGTTTCTGGCAATTCGCGCGCTGGTGCAAACATGGCGCGACGCGACTTTCTCCGATACTGCTCCTGAGAACGGCAACACGCAAAACCGTTTCTTGAATCGATTTGACTTAGCGTATCGACTCAGGCGACTGAACTTCCTCGTCGCGAAGATTGATGAGCTACTCTGCCTGTTTGATCTGCACGGCAAGAGCGACATCTTCACATCTACATTAGCTAAGCGTTTGGTGCGGCGGCTGGAAGAAGCTGGATCGTTCCTAGGCTTTGATTTCGTCGCGTTGACTGCGGAGGAGTGCGATCAGGCGATCAAGTTTCTTTTGTACTTGAAGTGCGAGCTGAACCAGCAATTCATTGAGTTGCGAAAATTTGGCCGCGATCTGCGGCGGACTCCGGCAAAGACTTCCGACGGTAAAGTACCAGCGGTCGCTAGCGCTCCCGCCAACGCTTCTCCTGAATCGGAAAAGAGATATCAGGCAATCAACGCTTACAAGGCAAAGGTTGCACAACTG
>DATBSG010000157.1:0-3688 GCA_036559945.1 Pyrinomonadaceae bacterium | reverse complement strand
CTCTTGGCTCTACCGGTGAAGGGGCTGGGAATGTCGTTATTCACAAAACAGAAAGCGATCTTCTTTGTCGCGAAATCCAGCAAAGACGATCTGACCTTGTTGGGTCAACTAATCGCGATCGGCAAACTGAAGCCAGTAATTGACAGGCAATACAGTCTAAATGAAGGTTCCGAAGCGATGGGCCACCTTGAAGGAGGGCATGCGCGCGGAAAAGTGATAATCGCCGTCGACCGCGCTGCCGGAGCGTGAGCCCGTTTAGATTCGACTGACATGTACCAGCCGGGGTAAACTCCATTCCTGCGAAAGCTCGTCCAACCTTTTTCAACTTGAGGACAAAAACCGTGCAACGCTTTCAATGCCCGCACCGCGATATCCTGCTCTTCGCCGCTGTTGCTTTGCTCTTAGTGACCTCGATAGCGACTTCGAATCAGGCGCTTGCAGCCACAGATAAAAATGACAAGATTCCAAAGGCTGAATCGCATCGGGCAAAGCTCGATGGCGCGCGCATTCATTACGTGAATTATGGCAAGGGCGATGAAGCGTTGGTCCTGATTCATGGCTGGACGCAGAGCGCTGATGCCTGGCGCGATAACGTCGCCGACTTGGCAGCGCGCAGTCGGGTCATTGTCGTTGAGCTACCGGGACATGGGCAGAGCGATAAACCGAAAGTCACTTACAGCATGGATTACTTTGCCCGCGCGGTTGAGGCGGTGATGCGCGATGCCAAGGTGAAGCGCGCGGTGCTCGTCGGTCATAGCATGGGAACGCCCGTCGCTCGGCAGTTCTATCGCAAGTATCCGGAACAGACTTTGGCGATTGTCATCGTTGATGGTTCGTTGCGGCCATTCGATAACAAGGCGATGTTAGACCAGTTGATTGCGGGTCTTCGCGGCCCCAAGTATCGCGACGTCATCGATCAAATGTTCGGGATGATGTTTGGTCCGGCTTTATCTGCCGAGTCAAAGCAACTCGTTAAAGCTTCGACTGAAAACACTCCGCAATATGTTCTCGCGAGCGCCTTTGAAAGCATGACTGACCCTTCGATTTGGGCCGAAGACAAAATCAACGTGCCGGTCCTGGCGATTATGGCCAAGAACCCTTTCTTACCACCGAACGTTGAAGAATCATTTCGCGCGCTCGCGCCACAGATGGAGTTCCACATGTGGGAAGGCGTGGGCCACTTCATCATGATGGAGAAGCCGAAGGAGTTTAATGCCGCGGTTATTCAGTGGCTTGACAAGAACAGGCTGCTGAAGAAATAGATGTGAGCCGTAAACAGTTCCTCGTTTAATTTGAAATTCGAAATCTAGGGCTGGCGACCCTGTGCGGCGTAACGCTCGATAGCTTTGGCTGCCAGGCGGGTCGCTACTTCAGTCAGGCGCGCTTCTTCACCGGTGGGCGCTTGCGGCTCTGAGTAATACATCGCGAATGAACCGAGCACCTTGCCACGGCTAGACATGATCGGCGTCGACCAACAAGCGCGTAAGCCCGTTCCTTTTGCCAACTCTCGATAATCTTCCCAAAGCGGGTCGGTGAGTATATCGGTGACGACTACGGGTTCGCCGCGGTACATTGCCGTACCGCATGAACCATCTTTCGGTCCAATCGGAGCGCCATCGATGGCCTTGACGTACTCCGCGGGAAGACTGGGCGCGGCGCCGTGTTGGATGTGATTCCCATCGGGACTCAATAAAAGAACTGAGCAGAGCATGCCTGGCGATTGCACTTCGATCATACGAACAAGCGTCGAAAGTATTTCGCTGAGCGGCGCATTCGCCGCAATCATTTCCTCGACCTCCTGCTGTCCGTCGCGGAAAGCGTCTTCATCCGTGACATGCGCGCCAGGAAGCTTCTCGCGCATCTCGTCAGAAACCTTTAATTGTTCGGTCGGCGCTTCGGACTTAATGACGTCAACCATGTGAGTACTCCCGCGATATGAAGGTATGTGCCGCGGACATTGTACGCCGATCTGAAGAATCGTAAACAGAAGTGGTCCGCGGAATAGGGAGACTTACGCAGATTCGAATTTCAAGCATCGTCCCGGCGGATGATGGCGAGCGACATGTCGTCGATCAAGGGCCGAGTGGCTGCGAAATCCTGGACGGCGCCCAGTACGGAAAAGAGAATTGAATCGGCGGAACCGCGCTGCGACAAGCGGAGCTGACGTTCGAGGCGCGCGTAGCCGAATTCCTCGCTTGCGCTGTTCCTCGACTCGGTGATGCCATCGGAATAAATCATCAGAGTATCACCGGCGCCGAGGGTGCACGAGGCGGAAATATACTCAGCTTCAGCGAGCGCTCCCAGCAAGAGGCCGCCATCGGTCAGCCTTTCCATCTCGCCATCAGCGCGGAGAAGAAACGCGGGCGGATGTCCGGCGCTACAGTATTCGAGAACGCCAGTCGCGGAATCGAGTTTGGCGAGAAACAAGCTGGCGAACGGCACGATCGCCGGCGTGCGAGAGATGTCGCGATTCACACCGGCGACAATAGATTCCGGCGTTGAATTCGGCGTGGTGTGCGCGCGCACCAATCCAACCAGGTGCGGCGTCCACATCCCGGCAGCGAGTCCTTTGCCGGCAACATCTCCCAACGCGAGCACCACTCCACTATCTGTGTATTCAACGCTGAAGAAGTCACCGGGCAACTGCCGCACGGCGAAAATCTCGCTGGCAATTTCGAACTCGCCGAAACGCACGTGGCGCGGCGCGCACAGACGGCGATGCACCTGCGCCGCTTCGAAAATCGAAGTGTGCAACTCCGCGTAGTCCCTCTGGAGCTCGGCAAGCTTTAGTTCGAGATCCTGCCGACGTGGTTTGCGCTGTGCCCGTCGCGGAGCATACGCGCGCACGTCGAGTGCGGTTTGGGTTGCTAATCGGCTGTTCAATGATTGCGACATGAATCACCGTGTCAGAACCACCTGCGGTAGCGGGTGGTTTATCGTGGAATTGAAATCGCTCGGCTAACTACTTCAACCGCCCGCTACCGCAGGCGGTTCTGACTACAATCAGCCAACGAACTTATAACCAGTGCCGTGCACGGTAAGAATGAAACGCGGGTCCTCGGGATTTGGTTCCAACTTCTGCCGAAGATGAACTATGTGCGTATCGACGGTGCGCGTGTTCGGGTAATTTTCGTAACCCCACACCGCATCCAGCAAGCGATCGCGCGACAGTGTCTCGGCCGGGTGCGCTATGAAATACGCCAGCAGCGCGAACTCTTTCGCGGAAAGTTCCACCCGCGCGCCGTTGCGCAATACTTCGTTGCGACGAATGTTCACTTCAACGTCGCTGAATTTGTAGATCTCAGGCGCGGCTGAGTGCGGCGCGGCCCGGCGCAGGACGGCTTTGACGCGCGCCATCAACTCGCGAATGGAAAACGGTTTCGTCACGTAATCGTCGGCGCCCAGCTCGAGCCCGACGACTTTGTCAACCTCCTGGCCGCGTGCGGTCAGCATGATGATCGGCAGCGATGGCTTCTTCGTTTTGAGCTGTTTGCAAACGTCCAGACCGCTCATGCGCGGCATCATCACATCGAGCACGATCAAATCGGGCTCGTCTGCCAGCGCCCGCTCCAGGCCTTCCGCGCCATCGCCGGCGCTGATTACTTCGTAACCTTCGTATTCGAAATTATCGCGCAGGCCGGCGACCATTGCCGGTTCGTCTTCGACGATCAGAATGCGCGTTTTCTTT
>DATBSG010000156.1:0-5311 GCA_036559945.1 Pyrinomonadaceae bacterium | reverse complement strand
AATCACGGCGTCGATCGGATCGAGGCGCTGGGCGCAAACGCAATCGTAGTCGGCACCGATGGCAGTAACTTGCACTTCTCAGCCATCAGGCTCGGCGATCAGGCGGAGGTCGCCGACGAATACATTCGCAAGGGCGCATCGCAGGGCGAGCTGCGCAGCCATGGTTTCTTTTACAAACCGGATGGCCCAAACTCTGGCGTACTGGGTTTGCCGATAAGTGTCCCGGGACGATCGGGCTATCGACATTTGTTTGAAGATTCGGCAGCGATCCTGTTCCTGCGCAACGACGGCCTGCGCTTTGAAGAGATTGGCGAACTCGCCGCGCAATCTGAGAAAGCAACTGACGATGCGTGCCGCGCCTCGTGCGTTGATTGGTACGGTAACTCTCGCCCGCTGTTTGTTCGCGGCCGGATCATCGCGATGCTTGGATACGAACTCGTGGAAGGCACAGTGACCGACGGCCGCATGCGCGAACAGCGCCGAGTCAATTATTCACCGCAAGCGGTGAAGATTACCCGGCGATAAGTGCCGGCAAGCCGCATGAGTATTCTCAAGGCTCGTCTCGGTTTTCCGGGGCGAGCCATCTTGTTGTAACCTTCCGCGACTTGAACTATGCAAACCTTTGATTGTCCAAAATGCGGCGCGCCCGTTTCGTACGAGTCGAATGCGTTCGGCAGCGGCGCTGTGAAATGCGCGTACTGCCAGAGCCAACTCGCCCTGCCTCACCACGGCCAACCAGCCCGCATCATCTCGCAAATCGATATCAATGTTGGACCACAGGTAACCGCGGGCGCCAAAAAATTTATCTGGTTTCTGGTGCTTGTGCCGATTGTCATTGTCGTCATCGTGCTCGCCGGAGTATTTGGAGCACTGGCGCCACTGATGAAATCAGTTGGTTCCACCCTCGGCGGACCAGCCGGATCGAAAAGCGGCAGCGCGGGCGGCAGTAGCGCCAATAGCTTTGCGACCGCAGTGCAAACGTTCGGCAGCGAAGGCATCGGCGCCGGCATGATGACCGACGCTCGCAGCATCGCGACCGATGGCCAGGGCAACATCTACGTCGGCGAATATCAGGGCGGGCGCGTTCAGGTTTTCGACGCGCGGGGGAAGTTCATCACACAATGGATGGTTGATCGGAAGATGCCGCTGCGCGCGCTGGCCGCGGATCGCAGAGGCACGGTCTACATCGTGCAGCGCGGGACGATCACACGCTACGAAGGTCAGAGCGGACGGTCACTTGGCGATATTGCGTACCGTGAGGGCAGTGGTTTCGATGACGTGCACACAACGCCCGACGGCGGCCTGGTGTGCGCGTGGTACAGCGGGCGAGACGACATTGTGCGATTTGACGCGCAGGGCAACGTCGTGCGGACTATACGCGCAGCCGTAAGCACTGTCGCCGATCGTTCAGAGTTGGACACCCGCGTCGCGATCGATGGCCTCGGAAACATCTACGCGCTCGGAACATTCGCGGAAGCCGTATTCAAGTTCAATCCCGAAGGAAAGTTTCTGAATCGCTTTGGCGGTTCTGGAGATCAGCCAGGTCAGTTCCGGGCTGGTCATGCAATCACAGTGGACGGAAAAGGCCGAGTCTTCGTGAGCGATGTCAAAGGCGTCCAGGTCTTTGATTCCGATGGTCGCTATCTGACAGTCTTCAAACCGGATGGTCCTGCGTTCGGGATGGTCTTTAACGACAAGAACGAACTGCTGGTTGCGGCCCGGAACAGGGTCATCAAGTACGCGCTGAAGGATTGAAGATGCTTCGTCGCAGCGCGACGATTGGTTTTAGCCCGGCCTTTGAAGGCTGGGTGGTTGAAGAATAAGAGAGCACCTGGCCCGCGAGCGGCGCGGTTAAGCCGACATGAGTTCCCGGATTCTTATTCGAATTAGGTGAGGATTGGTAGCGGGGGGCGGGATCGAACCGCCGACCTTGGGGTTATGAATCCCACGCTCTAACCATCTGAGCTACCCCGCCAACGAACAGCCAGTTTAAAGTTTCAAGTTTCAAGTCTCAAGTTGCTGGCGCACGTCTCTCACAAACGTAAGTATCTCCTGCAAACTTGAAACTTGGAACTTGAAACTAACTATTCGGTCTTCCCAGCTCCATCGCTTTCAAAAGCTGATCTACCAGCTCGATTTCTTCGTCGCCGGGCTCCAGTTCTTTGTATTTGTGCAGCGCCCGGCGCGCGCCCACAACGTTCGCCAAACGGTGATAGACGAGCGCCAGATTGTAGTAAACCAGCGAGAAGTTGGGCTCAATTTGCGTGGCCGCTTCATAGTGCAAACGCGCCAGAGGAAAATCACCCGCGTCGTAGTAGAGGTTCGCCAGGTTGTAATGCGCTTCGACGTGCCGGGCATCATGCTTCAATGACTGCGTGAAGTTGTCTAACGCGCCAACCATGTTGCCGCGATCCAGCTCGATGATTCCGAGATTGCAGTAAGCTTCGGCGATGTTGTCACCCGCCGTGATCGCTTCACGGTAGAACTCGATAGCTTGCACGTCACCTTGTTCGTGTCGCAGCAAAGCTTCCTCAAACGGAGTCAGCAAGCGCGCCACCTGCACTTGCCCTACTTCAGCGCGAAACAAACTCAGTTGGCCCTGAAGCTCGGCTTCGATCTGTTTGATCGTCAGGCCCTGTGAGCGCATGTCGCGCACGCGGCGGAAAAGCGTCAGCGCCTGAAAGTCGTAAGTGACCTCTTCGCTATTTGGCGCAGGCGCGGCATTAATGATTCCGGTTTCAGTCCAGCGGCGAATAGTGCGCTCGCTCAAACCAAACATCTGTTTGATTTCGCGGATCGAGTAACTTGATTTGACGCGTTGGTAATCCGCCTTGGCGGGGACGGGTTGAGGAAATGAGAGGACCTTGCGACTCTTGTCGGCCATTTACACGCGTAGCCTACACGAAAACCGCAAAGTTTGGGAGAGATTTTGAAGAAAAACAATGGCTGCTGGCCTTCTACTCACTGCCCACTGCTAACCGCTCACTGCTCGCTGCTCGCTGCTTATTGTCATAGCTCGCAACCCGCAGAGAAATCCAACAAAGCCGATTACAAAACGTCCCCACGTTAAGTTGACCCACCAACGCGCCTTGGAAGCGACTTCTTCAGGATTCATGTTCAGGTTGCGGCTGTTGAAAAGACGATCGATGGCTGGGACAAAATAGAAGAGTGCCGACAAATGTAGCAGCACGAAGATTGCCGTCGAAACGATCAGCCAACGCCGATGCTGTTTACCGGTCTTTAGAGCCGCTATCAAGGTTGCGAAAGAGATCAGCAAATGAGCAGGCGTCACAAAGATCCAGAATCGCAGACCCGAATTAGGCGTGTACTGCGGATTGGTAACTCGCTGTGACGCAAAGTTCCAAACCGACTCCGGCGGCGAGTTGGCCCAAAGCGGCACCACCACCCGCATCTCGTACAGGCCACCGCCAATCACGATCGCCGCCAGAACTATGAATATCCACAGCAAGATCTGTTCGACTGGATGCCTCTTCGCCATCAGCTCCTCCTCGAGATTCGTGGCACAATTCTAAGAGCATCCGCGAGAAATACAAGAACTTAGTTAGCGCGGGCCTGTGCATAACAAACAAGCGGCCCGTGCGGGCCGCTCGCCAGATTCGCCGAAATCGCAACTGCGATCAGTACTTGGGCTTGGTCTTTGTCGGTTGTTTCGGTGTTGCCTTTGGTGGCGGCGCGACCTTCAATTGATTGACGACGGATTTCACGCCGTCGGTTTCTTTCGCGATTTTTTCCGCGACCGCTTTCTCTTCCGCCGTATCAACCGTGCCGCGCAAAGTCACGACGTTTTTCACAACGTCCACATTGATCTTTCTTTCCGGCGTGGTCGAGTTAGCAATCAGCTTGGCGACGATCTTCGTGTGAATCCAAGCATCGTCAAGCGTATCGCCGATTGTTTCCTTGCTTGATTTCGCCCGCTCGCGTTCCTCTTGGGCCTCCTTCTCAGTGTAGTTACCGCGCGTCTTTTCCGGTGACGCAGTGGCGGCGGCCTCAGGGGTGGCCGTGTTTGCGTTCATGTTTGCGTTGGCGTTTGAGTTAGTGTTCGTGTTTTGGCACGCGCCGAGGCCCAGCGCAGCCAGCACGATTACCATGGCAATCGCCAGCATTCTAACCTTCATCTCTCACCCCTTTCATTAATGCAGAAAAATTATTAGAGAAGAAAAAAGTGCCAGCGGCTATTAACCGCTGGCGATCTTCTCGCCGACGTTTTCGACTGCTTCGCCGAAGACCCGGCGAGCCTGACTCACTCGCTCTTGAACTCGTCCATCGCGGCGCTCGCGCTTACCTTCGTCATGCATTTCGCGATCGCCGGTTGCCTTACCAAGTTTTTCTTTGACTGTGCCTTTGACTTGTTTAGCTTTACCCTTTATTTCGCCTTCGTAACGCATTTTTTCGACCTCCAAGTCAATCAGCGCTCCGTCGATTCAGCGTCAGACAACCGCCCGTCGCCCGGTAATCAACTGAAGAAGTAAAACGACCAAAGCCACCAGCAAGATCAGGTGGATCAAGTTGCCGGCCACGCCCGAGGCAAATCCGAGCAGCCACAGGATCAACAACACCAACAAGATTGTCCAAAGCATAGCTTCTTAAACCGTCCTTTCTTGAAAAGGTCAAGATCCCCGCATGGCGACGGACGGCAAAGACCATGCCAACTCTGTTCCTGTGTTTACCGCGAAGAAGTTCGTATGTTTTGAACCAAAAGAGAACGATAGAATGCATCGGATCAAAGCAGAGGTTAGAGGCTAGAGGAGAGACTTGAGGCTAGAGGAGAGACTTGAGGCTAGAGATTAGAGGAAGCTGAGTGTTGAGCCTTGAACTAGCCTCTAGTCTCTAACCTCCAGCCTCGGTTTTATTTCACCATCGTGCCGGTGCGACGCCAACGGGTGTTGCTGAAGAAGTCAATCGGACTGGCGAAAGGTTGCGTCTCGTCGTAGGACCAGTAGACAAACATTGCGCGGCCAATGATTAGATCGCGCGGCACATAACCCCAGGCGCGACTGTCCAGACTATTATCGCGATCGTCGCCCATCGCGAAATACGAATTGGCCGGGACCTTCGCCGGTTTGCCGTTCACCGCAAAGTGAAAATCCGAGCTGACACCGGTGCGTTGGCCCTTGCGCGCGCCTTCGACGTTCCGATCAAAATAATAGACGTCGTAGAGTTCATTACCCTGGCGGGGCTCTTCTTCAAGGATTCGCAATGGCGCCTTCGGGTTGGCGTCAGCGAAGTCGCCGTCGACGACCACGATGTGTTCCGGCAACGGATTGCCATTGACGTAAACCTTCAGCCCTCG
>DATBSG010000155.1:0-7760 GCA_036559945.1 Pyrinomonadaceae bacterium | reverse complement strand
TCGAGATTAACCACCGCGAGTTCCTTAATCACCTCGTCTTTTTCCGCAACGGGGATTTGCTCGAATTCGTAAACCTTCTCCTGGATGTGCCAGAGCCGGCAGTCTGTTTCGGCTAATTGCGAAAACAGTTCGCCGATGCTGCCCGAGAAGTCCGAAATCGCATTGCCGTCTTTTTTGTAGACTTTGTTCGCAGCGAACGTGAGCTTCTCGATCGGTATTCGTCCGGACATCGCGGCCGCCACAAACTCATCGATCTCGTCCTCGAGCTGCTTCTCCTGCGCTTTCAGACTGGCGATCCGCTCGTCATCTTCTGTGTGCCAGAGTTTCAGCTTTACGGTGATTAGCTTATCGGCGAGCGTGCCAAGCGTCTCTGCCATTACTCGATTACTACTCCTTCGGTTCGACGTTGCGGACTATTCGGTGTGGGCGGTTTGCGCGAGTGGCGGGCGCTTCTCATTAAAACGCTGCGTGAAGTACTCAACCGTGCGACGGATGCCGTCCTGAAATGGAACCAATGGCGACCAGCCCAGCAGTTGCTTCGCTCTGGTGAGATCCGGACGACGCTGCCGTGGATCGTCAGCAGGCAACGGACAATAACGAATCTCCGGTTCCACGCCCACCGCGCGCCCCACTTCAATCGCCAACTCGCGCATCGTGAATTCATGGTCGTTTCCGACGTTAACCGGTTCGTGGACGCTGACCGAACCGTCCGTGAGATTCATCAAGCGCACCATGCCCTCGACTAGATCGTCCACGTAGCAAAACGAGCGCGTTTGTTGTCCGTCGCCGTAGATCGTTAACTCTTCACCGCGCAACGCCTGCACGATGAAATTCGAAATCACGCGGCCGTCATTCTCGAGCATGCGCGGGCCGTAGGTATTGAAGATGCGGATGATGCGCGTGTCCACATTATTCTGGCGCTGATAGTCCATCATCAGTGTTTCCGCCAGGCGTTTCCCTTCGTCGTAACAACTCCGCAACCCAATAGGATTCACGTTTCCCCAATAAGTCTCGGGCTGCGGATGCACTTCCGGATCGCCGTACACTTCGGAGGTTGACGCTTGCAAAATTCGCGCGCGCACGCGCTTCGCCAGTCCCAACATATTGATCGTGCCCATGACGTTTGTCTTCACGGTCTTCACGGGATTGTACTGGTAGTGAACGGGCGAGGCGGGACAGGCAAGGTTATAAATCTGATCGACTTCGAGGAGGATTGGCTCGGTCACGTCATGCCGCACCAGCTCAAAGCACGGATGATCGAGCAGGTGCGTCACGTTCTCACGCCGGCCCGTGAAAAGATTGTCGAGGCACAGAACTTCGTGTCCTTCGCGGATCAACCGATCGCAAAGGTGCGAACCGAGGAACCCTGCACCGCCGGTGACCAGCACTCTCATGGCCGTCAAAATTACCTTTAGGTGGTTGAAATTGCAATAACGACATTTTCCCGGAACTGACTGAGAATCCGCGATTTGATACCGTTAGGCGTACCCCACGATCCGGCGAAAGATCGTGCTAATATCGGCTCACATCGCGCAAATCTGGGAGGTGCAGAATCGGCGGATCTAACAAACTGCGAAAGTTATTTGTAACCGGAGGCGCGGGCTTTATCGGGTCGGCGTTCGTGCGGCTCGTGCTCGAAGAGCTGCCGCAGTGCGAAGTTATCAATTTTGATGCGCTGACTTACGCCGGAAATCTGGAGAACCTGGAGGGCCTCGACCAGTCCAGACATCACTTCGTCAATGGCGATATTTGCGATCGCGATGCGGTGCTCGGCGCGCTTGATGAAGGTTTGGAGGCGATCGTCAATTTCGCCGCTGAGTCGCACGTCGATCGCAGCATTCACTCGGCGCACGAATTCATCAACACCAACGTGCTCGGCACTCAGGTGCTACTCGATGCCGCGCGCGACCGCGGCGTGTCGCGCTTCCTGCAAGTTTCAACTGACGAAGTGATGGGCAGTTTGCCTGAGAACGATGAAGCATTCTTTACCGAGGATTCGCCCTTTCAACCCAACAGTCCTTACGCTGCTTCAAAGGCGTCCGCTGAACAACTGGTGCGCGCGGCGCATCACACATTTGGCCTCGACACACTGATTACGCGCTGCGGAAACAATTACGGGCCGCGCCAGTTTCCTGAAAAATTTTTGCCGCTGATGCTGGCAAATGCGCTGAACGATGAACCGATCCCAGTTTATGGTGACGGGCTGAATGTGCGCGATTGGATCTACGTCGAAGATCATTGCCGCGCGCTTTTGACGTTGCTTGAACAGGGCCGTTCTGGTGGCACATACAACATTGGTGCACGCAATGAGCGGCGCAACATCGATGTGGCGTACAGCGTGCTCGACGCGCTGGGCAAGCCGCAGTCGCTAATTCGATTCGTCAAAGACAGACCTGGCCACGACCGTCGATATGCAATCGATCCGAGGTTGATCGAGCGCGAATTTGGTTGGCGACCACGCGAGACCTGGGAGAGCGGCTTGCACAAAACAATTGATTGGTATCGCGACAACACCGGTTGGCTTGACCGAGTGCGCAGCGGCGCTTATCGCGAATATTACTCGCGGCAATATGGCGTGGAGGCGGGCGCGCATTGAAAGTTGTCGTCACGGGCGCGGGTGGGCTGGTTGGCCGCGCAGTCGTTGAAAACTGCGCTGCTCACGGCGATGATGTGCGCGGTTTCGATCATCAATCGCTCGACATTAGCGATGCGTCTTCCGTGCAAACGGCACTCAAAGATTCGAAGCCTGACGTGGTAATCAACTGCGCCGCCTGGACCGATGTCGATGGCTGCGAATCGGATCCAGGACGGGCTGAACGAGCGAACGCGCTTGGACCTGAGCTGCTGGCGGCGACTTGTCGCGACATCGAGGCTCTGCTGATTACGATCTCTACCGATTACGTTTTCGACGGAAGCAAAGAAGGGTTTTACACGCAACGCGATCAGCCGCACCCGATCAGTGTTTATGGTCGCTCCAAACTCGAAGGCGAGCGGCGCGCGCAAGCCGCCTGGGCGCGCACGATCGTGGTTCGCAGCGGCTACATCTTCGGTGTTGGCGGCAAGAATTTTCTCAGCACGCTTCTGCCGCGCGCCAGCCGCGGCGAACCTCTCAAAGCGATTTCTGACATGGTCGGGACGCCGACCTACGCGCCTGATCTTGCGCGCCGGTTGCGTGAATTAGCGGCTTTGGATTTGCCGGGCATTTTTCACGTCGTCAATTCTGGCGCGGGCGCCAGTTTTGAAGATTTCGCGCGCGCGGCGCTGGAAATGGCGGGCCTCAACTCCCTTTTGTTGGGGCGCGTTACTCTGGCTGAGTTGCACCGACCAGCCCCGCGCCCGCGCAATTCCCGTTTACGATGTCTTTGGTCTGAAGCTCTCAGGTTAGAAGCGCTGCCGCACTGGACCGAAGCGTTACGCAGCTTTGTTAGCTTGCAGTCCGGAAGCGCATCTGCGGCGGGGTAGAATACCAGTTCCGGAGCGGCCTCATGCCGTTTCGATTTGCCTCGTATTAAGGGTCTGTTATTATGGTCGCCTGTTGCCCCAGGCAAACAACTCAAGGAAATAGGTTCTGGTGTTATGACTCAAGATGAACGGTTGCTCCCAGTAAGGCCCCGGCGTGATGTGGATACATCACTGGCCGAGATCGCGCAAGGCCGCGCGTACGGCAAATACAGCCGCTACGGTAATCAACCGGAGACGAACCTCCGTGAATATCTCTTCATTATCTTAACGCGCAAATGGCTCATCCTGAGTCTGGTCCTCGTCATCACTTCGCTCGTGACAATTCAGGCTTATCGCGAGCCTTCGATCTATCAGGGAAGCAGCACAATTCGGATCGAACCCAAAAGCAGTAACATTCTGCAAACGGGTAATGCGCTCGTGATCAACCAGACGGACCCGAACTTCTGGGGCACGCAACTGAAGCTACTTCAGAACCCGATTTTGGCGCGGCAAGTGATCCTCACGCTCGACCTGCATAACAATCCCGACTTCGTCAGCGGCCAGGCGAACAGCAGCATTTTCTCTTCGTTGAAACGAATCTTTTCGCGCGAGAAAACCACAACCAAAGCCGCGCAGGGCCGGAACGCAGATCCAGAGCCAATCGGTGAACGTGAAATGTCGGATCGTCAACTTACGCCCGAACAACTGGCGCAACTGGAACCTTACGAAGATGCAATCGTCGGCAACGAAACCGTGACGCCTGTGGAGAAGACGAATCTCGTCGTCATCAGTTACACACACACCAATCCGGAAATGGCGCAGCGAATCGCCAACGCCTTGGCGGACGTTTTCGTCCAGAACAATATCGAGCGCCAACAGATGGGGACGAGCAAAGCGGGAGTAGCGCTGGCAAAGGCGATTGCCGAATACCAGCAGAAAGTGAAAGAAGAGCGCGACGCGCGCTTTAATTTCGCGAAGGCCAGCAGCCTGCCACTGACACCTACGTCGATAAATCTCGAAGCCCAGCGCGAAGGCGATTACAGCAGGCAATTGTTAGACGCGGAAAATCAGCGGCGGAATCTCAAGGCTGCTTACGAAGCGGCGAAGTCCGCTGATGACCCGCTCGAGAATCCAGAAGTCCAAAAGGACGAGCACATCCGAAAATTGCGTGACGAGTTGAGCGATCTTAACGAAAAGCGCACTGCGTTACTCCAACGATACACACCGGAATGGCCGGAAGTTAAGCAAGTTGAAGCGCAAATAAAATCCAAAGAAGAAGATCTGAAGCGAGCGCCTTCCCAGATTTTGGGTTCAATGAAAAAGCGTTACGAGGCGTCTGAAGCCCAATACAAGAGCCTGGTCAGCGCGTACAGTGAGGCACACGGCAAGACTACGGCGCAGACCAAAGCCGAGATCGATCTCGCGGCAATGACGCAGCAGCTCACCACGGACGAGCAGTATCTGAACACGCTGCTACAAAAACAGCGCGAGTTGAATGCCTATGCTGGTGATGGCGGCACGAACGTCTCAATTGCGAATTACAGTCGCGTGCCACATGAGCCCATTGGTCCGGCACGTTTGCGCACGATTATTGTCGCGTTCCTACTGTCACTGATGG
The DNA here is from genome assembly GCA_036559945.1 of Pyrinomonadaceae bacterium. GTDB lineage: Bacteria > Acidobacteriota > Blastocatellia > Pyrinomonadales > Pyrinomonadaceae > UBA11740. The sequence continues at coordinate 2,701 of DATBSG010000155.1, read as the reverse complement.
CGGGTATCGGTCTCGCCTTCCTGCTCGACTTTCTTGATGATAGCGTCAAGTCGCTCGACGACATCGACCGCTACATTCATCTGCCCGCGTTGGCCCTGATTCCGGCTGCCAGAAATGAAAAGGGGCGGTTGCCGGCTCCGGCTGACGCGGCTCCAAATCCGTCGACGGCGCTCGCGTTGGTAACCGACGCGCGCTCGCCGATTGCTGAAGCGTATCGGCACTTGCGCACTTCACTGTTGCTGTCGTCCGCCGGCAATCCGCCAAAGACGATCCTGATCACTTCGAGTCAGCCGTCCGAGGGCAAGACGACGACCGCGATCAATACCGCTTTCATGCTGGCGCAAACCGGCGCCGAAGTACTGATCGTCGATTGCGATTTGCGTCGTCCGCGGCTGCACGCGAACTTTAATCTGGCGAACACGCGCGGCCTCACGAATTACCTCGCGGGCGAAACCCCGATTGATGATGTGCTTCAGTCGTACGAAAAAGTGCCTAACCTGAAGCTGCTCACGTCCGGGCCGATTCCGCCGAATCCGGCCGAGCTGCTCGGTTCTGAGGAAATGCGGAAACTGCTCCAGACGTTGTCGGGACGGTTTACGCACATCATCGTCGATTCGCCGCCGGCGATTTCCTTCACGGATGCAGCAATTCTTTCGACGTTCGTCGATGGCGTGATTCTGGTCGTGCACGGCGGCCGCAGCTCGCGCGCAGTCGTGCGCCGCGCGCGTCAGCAGTTACTCGACGTCGGCGCGCACATTTTTGGCGTGGTGCTGAACAATGTGAAAGCTGAGTCGCACGATTACTACTACGGTGGCGGCTACTATTCGGCGTACTACCAGTCGGATTATTACAGCGACGCCGATGAAACCGCCGAAACAGCTCGGGTCGCGTCACCGTAACCCGCGAGGCCGTCAAAGAATTCTCGGCACCTCGTCACTGCTTCATGCCCGGACAACTCTGCGTGATCGCGCCCGACGTCAAACTCGGGCGCGATGTCAAAATTCATCACTTCGTAAATCTTTACGGCTGCGAGATCGGCGACGGATCCAGCATCGGCTCGTTCGTTGAGATTCAGAAACGCGCCCGCATCGGCCGCAACTGCAAAATTTCGAGTCACAGTTTCATCTGCGAAGGCGTGACCGTCGAAGACGAAGTCTTCGTCGGCCATGGCGTAGTTTTCATCAACGACAAGTATCCGCGTGCGACGACCGAAGGCGGCACGTTGCAAAGCGATGCCGACTGGAAAGTGGTCCCAACGGTTGTGAAATCGCGGGCGACCATCGGCAGTAATGCAACCATCTTATGCGGCGTCACGATCGGCGAAGACGCCATCGTGGGCGCCGGCGCCGTCGTTACGAAAGATGTTCCTGCCGGCGCGACTGTCGCAGGAAATCCCGCGAGGGTGATTGGGGACGGCCGATTACGGAATACAGATTAGAATTACTTTTGAGTAGCAGTCGTTATGTCCAAACCCTACGCACCTGATTCAGTCCAAATTCACAATCCGCAACCCGCGAACTTGACGGTTCCGTTTGTTGACTTAAAGGCACAGTATCGGTCGATCAAGACTGAAGTTGATGCGGCGATCGCGCGTGTCGTTGAGAACACTTCTTTTATCATGGGGCCCGAAGTCCGGGCTTTCGAAGCAGCATTTGCGGAATACGTCGGCGCGCGCGCGTGCATTGCACTGAACAGCGGCACGGCGGCGTTGCAACTGGCGCTGATGGCCTGCGGCATTGGCGCAGGCGATGAGGTAATCGTGCCATCGTTCACTTTCTTTGCGACGGCCGAAGCTGTTTCAGTGCTCGGCGCGACGCCGGTTTTCGTCGATGTCGATCCAATTTCTTACACGGTCACGGCTTCGGCGATCGAGCGCGCGATCACGCCACGCACGCGTGCGGTCATTCCCGTGCATCTCTATGGGCAAGCGGCGGATCTGGATCCGATTCTCGAAGTCGCGGCAAGACACAAGCTGCAAGTGATCGAAGACGCGGCGCAGGCGCACGGCGCCGAATACAAAGGAAAACGCGTCGGCGCGCTCGGCCACGCGGGCTGTTTCAGTTTTTATCCGAGCAAAAATCTTGGCGCGTATGGCGAAGGCGGGGCGATTGTCACTAACGATGAAGAGTTGGCAAAGCGTTTGCGGCTGCTGCGTGATCACGGCTCAACCAGCAAGTACGCGCACGCGATCGTCGGCTACAACTTTCGCATGGAAGAGCTCCAGGCGGCCGTGCTCAACGTGAAGCTCCCGCACCTCAATGATTGGAATGACCGTCGCCGCAGCCGCGCCGCGCTGTACAACGAAACGTTAGCCAGTTCGGATTTGGTCCTTCCGCGGGAGATGGATTACGCGCGTCACGTCTATCACGTTTACGCGGTTCAATCTGAACGTCGTGACGAATTGCAGCAGCGCCTGACTGCTGCCGGCATCCAGACTGGCGTGCATTATCCAATTCCGATTCATCTTCAACCCGCCTACGCATCGCTCGGCTACACACTCGGCCGTTTGCCCGTGACTGAGCAGCTTGCGGAGCGCGTGCTCTCGCTTCCGATGTACCCCGAACTCACTAATGAACAGATTGACCACGTCGCGCGCGCCATCGAAGACTAGGGGCACTGTAGATTGTTTGCTGTGGATCTTCGTTATCGCAGCGAGGAGTGTGGCAATTACGAGCGCGCTTGCGCTTTCCGCAACTCGTCG
>DATBSG010000154.1:0-26150 GCA_036559945.1 Pyrinomonadaceae bacterium | reverse complement strand
GAGATGAAATCCACGGCTCCGCCCTCGGAAGCCGACATGATCGCGAAAGAGAAGGCAGCCTGGGACGCTTTCAGAAAGAAAGACGCAGACGCTTTCAAGAAGATGTTGGCGCCGGATTACATCGAAGTGCTTGACAGCGGCACAAAGGACACCGCTGAGTCGGTTGCGGGCATGAAAGACTTTGAGCTCTCGGACGTAACCTTTGCCGACTGGAAAATGACGACTGTCGACAAGGACGCGTTGATTCTCACTTACAGCGTGAAAGTAAAAGGCACTTATCAGGGTAAAACTGTCCCCGAAGGTCCGTACCGTGAAGCATCAGCGTACGTCAATCGCAACGGAGAATGGCTGGCGATTTATTACCAGGAAACGATGACGCGTCCGCCGATGGCGATGCCATCTGCCAAGGAAGCAGCGAAAGCGACTAGCAGTCCTATGGCCAAGCCCGCTGAGACGACCGCCGATGCAGAGGCAAACGAGAAGCTGGTTTGGGATGCCTTGAAGAGTAAGAACTACGACGCGTTCGGTTCGTATCTCACGAGCGATTCGATGGAAATCGAAGCCGACGGCGTCTATGACAAAGCGGGATCGGTGAAAGGCGTGCAGGGTATGGACATGTCTAAAGCCGACTTGAGCAACTGGAAGACAGTGAAGTTTGACGACGATGCTTCGCTCGTCACTTACACAGTGAAGATGCCGGGCATGAAACCCGACACGGAATACCACTCGACCATCTGGGTGAAGCGCGACAACAAATGGCTGGCCTTGTTCCACATGGGAACACCTGCGGGTCCACCAGCGGCCACGGCCAGCCCGGAAATGAAGATGAGCCCCGAAAAGAAGATGTAACTCGGGCGAGTCGATCAATGCATTGAGGGCGAAGCGTCATCGGCTTCGCCCTCTTTTTTGTTCGAGGATTGTTACGACCAGATTCCGGGAATGCTCGCGGCACACTTCGGGCAATGTCCATCCGCAGTCACTTTCATCTGCCGAATCAAGTAACCGTAACGCTCGACGAGTAGCTCGTCACAGTTCGGACAGTAAGTGTTCTCCCAACGCCCAACTCGGCCCGGCAGATTGCCCGCGTAGATGTAGCGCAGGCCGGCTTCGCGCCCGATCTCGCACGCGCGGATCAATTGCTCGGCAGTCGTGTTCGCATTCTCAGTCATGTGATAGTCCTGATGAAATGCCGTGACGTGCCACGGAATATCCGGCGAAACCGAAGCGATGAAATCGGCCGCGCGCCGCAACTCATCTTGCGAATCGTTGAACCCGGGAATGACCAGCGTCACGATCTCTTCCCAGAAGCCGCGCTCGTGAACCATCTTCACCGTTTCGAGAATGTTGTCGACGACGCCGCCAAGCTGGCGATAGTTCTTGTCGCTCATCGATTTCAAATCGATCTTGTAGCAATCCGTCCACGGACGAATGAAATCCAGGACCTGGGGCGTGGCATTTCCGTTTGAGATAAATGCAGTGCGAAAGCCGGCCGGTTTCGCATGCTTGAAAACTTCGATCGCCCACTCAGCGGTAATCAAAGGCTCGTTGTAGCTGGTGCCGACCATCGACGCGCCGTACGCCCGCGCCATCGCCACCAATCGTTCAGGCGTGACCATGTTCGGCATTGACACGGCCTTGTCATCGCGCAGCGCCTGCGACGTCAGCCAATTCTGGCAATAGGCACAATGCAAATCACAGCCGAGCATTCCAAACGTAAGCGTGTCCGATCCTGGCAGAGCGTGAAAGAAAGGCTTCTTCTCCGTCGGATCGCATTGCAGCGCCGCGACGTAATTGACCGGCACGCGCAGGTGTCCGCCTTCGTTGAAGCGAACTTTGCAGATGCCGCGTTTGCCTTCCTTGATGAGACAACGATGTCCACACGCATAGCATTTCAGCGCGCCGTTCTCCAGATGCTCGGTCAATTCCGGCGCGCCCTCGGCGGTCATCTCGTCCAAAACTTCGGCAAGCGAAGTTGCTGTCGCACTCAGTGGCATAATCGATTTACTGCAGAAATTCCGATGAGGAATTATACTCCTTGGATGTCAGTTGTTCATGGTCAGTTGTCAGTCGAGAAGCGAACTTGGTACTTCGTACTTTGTGCTTTGATGTTTACTCAAAGTTGAAACGCCTAATCGGCGACTAGTTGACCTGAAAGACAAAGCACAAAGTACGAAGCACGAAGTACGGGTTTCAAAAATGATCATCGAAGAAATCACCGTCACCGCCTTCCAGCAGCACACACGCATCGTCGGCTGCGAGAGAACGAAGCGCGCCATCTGCATCGATCCGGGGGATGATTCTGACGCCATTGTCGAAGCCATCGACAAGCACAGTTTTGAGTTGCAGGCGATCGCCTGCACGCACGCGCACATGGATCACATTGGCGGCGTCGCCGGATTAAAGAAACGAAAGCCGGAAGCCAAAATCATTATTCATCCCGCGGATGAATTCATCTACGAAGCGTTACCTCAGCAACCGGAATGGATTGGCATCCCGAAGTCGCAATGGGCAACCTACGGTTTCTACTACGAACAGCCGCCGAAAGCTGATGAGCATTGGAGCGACGGCCAGACTTACAAAGTCGGCGAGCTGAGTTTTCAGGTCATTCATTGCCCAGGGCACACGCCGGGCCACGTCGTTCTGTTTGAGCCGAACGAAAGAAAGGTGTTCGTGGGGGATTGCCTGTTCGCTGGTTCGATCGGAAGGACCGACTTGCCTGGTGGCTCGACCGAGCAGTTGATGGACTCGCTCTTCAACAAAATTCTGACGCTCGGCGACGATGTGGAAGTTTATTCGGGCCACGGACCGATAACGACCATTGGCGAGGAACGGCGCACCAATCCGTTTCTCACGGGCGCATATTCGATCGGTAGCAGTGGAAGATTGTAGCGCAAGTTGTTAACTTGCGCTACCAGGTCGCAACTTAACAAGTTGCGCTAAATTACTTCTCAACAATGTCTTTCTTCTGCGTGACGACAAACGCGAGCAGCTCGTTCTTTTCCGTTTCGGGAACTTTGTACCTGTCGAGCGCCTCAACCAGATGCTTGGCAGCCGCGTCCCAATCTGCTTCAGTGATCCCGAGTCCTTTGTGTGTCGTTCGCATGTCGCGCCCCATGTAAACGCAGGGCCCGCCCGCGGCTTTGCAGAATTGATCGAGGATGTGCTGGCGCAAGCGCATTTTCGAATCGTCGCTGAAACCGGCGAAGAACCTTTCAAAACGCTTGTCGGTGGCGAGGCGCGTGATGAAATCATCAACCACCAAAGCGATGGCATCGTAGCCGCCGAGTCGCGTGTAGAGCGACTTTTTCTCCTGCCCACCCATCGTCCTGGCGTGAACTGCCGACGCGCCGATGGTGAACATAGCAAGCAAAGCAACAGCAAGGGTGAATCTCTTCATGATTGTTCTCCTCTGTGATTTGGTTCGAAAAGCTATGTGAAAGAAAGACTGCGCTCGCACCCTCGTAACGAATCTAGTGCGATGCGGAGACCGCCGGGCTCAGGCGCACCGCAGCGCCTTCGCGATTCGTGCGCACGCGCAACCGGCGATGTGTCGCACCGGCATCCGACGAATAAGTGATCGTGTAAGCCGTGCGCAGTTGGGCCACCACGTCGTCGTAAGCTTTCTGCAAATCTTCCAGACGTTTGATTGAATAGAATGCGCCGCCCGAAAAATCCGCGAGCTTCTGACCTTCTTCGGCCGCGCGCGTGGTGATTGTCAGATATTTCGTGCGCATTGGATCGACTGTGACCATCGGCCTTGGCACGCTCGATTCTGGAATCAAACCCGACGGCACGTAGAGTGGATAAATCAACGCGCCGGATTCGATCGTCGCTTCCAAAATCGCCGGAAACGGCACGAACGATTTGTTGTCGTCACCGTCGGACAAAATCACCATCGCGGTGCGCTCGCCGCGCAGAGACTTCAACGTGTGCACCAGCGAATAAGCGAGCGCATCGTAGAGCGCAGTCGCGCCGCCCGCATCAATCTCATCCAGCTTCTTTGAGAGCAAACGCCGATCGGTGGTGAACTCCGAGACGATTTGAATATCGTCCCGAAAGCTCGTGATGGCGATCCGATCCTGCGGGCTGGCAGTGTTGAGAAAATCGCGCGCGGCCTTGCGAATAAAATCAATTCGCTCTTCAACGCTCCCGGAAACGTCGAGCAGCAAAATCAAATTGAACGGCTCAGTCGCCGGCGTCACATCGACGACTTTGCGTTCGGCGCCGTCTTCGTAAACGGAGAAGTCGCTCATGCGCATGCCGGCGATGGCGCGACCGTTCCGGTCAGTGACGCTGGCATTCACGCGAATCAACTGTGGCGTCACGGTCGTGGCAATCTCACCCGGCGGCCGCAGCGTGACCAGCGTCGGTTCGTCCCGTGGCGGCGGCAGAGTCTTCGCGTAATCGCCGAACAGCCGCGGGCTCACTTTCCGAATCGCATCAATCAACGGCCCATCCCCGCTGCGCACAATTCCCTTCGCGGCTTCGGTAAGCGGCCGTTCGCGCAAGTCATTCGGCGCCATGCTTGGATCGACGTTCAGCAAAATCACGCCGCGCTGGGTCGTCAGATTCAACTGCACGAGCTTGTCTGTTTCTGATTTCTTTTTTTCGTTTTGATCGGCATCGGGAGGTGGCGTCTCTGTCAGTTGAGATAGATCCGTGGCGCCGTCCGTCGTATCGGAAGCATTCTCGTTCGACTGTTTTTTTTTCTTGTCTTTGCTTTTCTTAGCGTTCGGCCCCAACGTGCCGGAAATCGAAAACGACCCGGCGCGACCTTCTTTCACGCGCGGCAGTTCTACGTCGCTGAGAAAACGCGGATGACTTGCCTGCCAAAGGAACTTGAACTTCACCACATCCAGCGGCACGTCGGCGTGAATCGTGCCGGTGTTCGTGTTGACGTCGGCGAGCGCGAGATCGCCAACCACATCGACCATCCCGCTTTCACTTTCGATTTTTACGCGGGTGCGCGCCGGCACGCGTAGGATCAAATCGATTCGATCCTGCGCGCGGCGTTCGCGCACGGTAATCTCGCCGCCAGAAATGCCGACATCGCCAGGCTCGACCGGCGCGCCCGGCGAGGTGGCTTGCAGTAGTACTCTGTTCTTTTGATCGTCAGCCGTGACTACCGAGACGCGCCCATTGCGGTTCCTGATTGTCAGTGCAGGCTTCGCGCCAACGTTTAGCTCGCGTTCGTAAGTTTGAGCTTTCGTCGGAGTCGGCAACGAGATGACCGCCGACACAGTGATTACGAGTGCAAGGATGCAGCGAAAAAGGCCGGGACAAGACACCGGGTAAAAAAACATAGCGACTGATCTTGCCTTCGCGTCTAGTAACGGTCAAGTCCGGAAGCTTCCAATCTCTCATTCACACCTTGCTTCAGCGAGGTGTTTACGGAGAATAGCAACGATAGTCAGCCGTTTTAACGGCTTCCAACAAAAACCGTTGGAACGATTACCAAGGGACTAACACGGTCGCGCCAAACTCTTCGCTGAAGCGAGGTGTTAATGAGAGGCGAAACCTGTCGGGCGAAAACCGTCTCAAGGCCGATTCTGTTAGAATGCCCGCGAGTTTCATGACCCATCGTCAGTTTCAATCGTTTGCCGAGTTCTGGCCGTACTATCTCGACGAACACAGCAAGCCCGCCACGCGTTTGCTGCATAGCGCTGGCTCACTCGCGGCAATTGCAACGCTGATCGCGCTCGTCGCGATTGGCAAGTGGTGGTTGTTTGCGCTGGCGCTCGTGCCGGGGTATGGACTCGCCTGGGTCGGACACTTCTTTATCGAAAAGAACCGGCCGGCAACGTTCACTTATCCGCTCTGGTCGTTCATGGGTGATTGGAAGATGTTTGGGCTGATGCTGACGGGAAGGTTGAAGTAGTAGCGCACGATATTTGGAGTGCGGTGGCAAGCGCAGCGCGGCACCGCTTTGGATTTTAATCAATATTATTTTGTCGACAAACTAAAGCGCCGTCGCCGCTGCGCTCTGCGGGCGCACTCCAAATAGTTCAATGCGAGAAACCAAATCCCAACGTAAAGCTCGCACAGAACAAATCATCAAACTCCTCAAGCGCGCCCATCCGGACGCGAAGTGTGCGCTCAATCATTCGAATCCTTTCGAGCTTCTCGTCGCGACGATTCTGTCCGCACAGTGCACTGACGAACGCGTGAACAAAGTCACTGCCGATCTGTTTCGCAAGTACCGCAAGCCGGAAGACTACTTGAAAGTTCCGGCTGTCGAATTGCAGGAAGACATCCGCACGACCGGTTTCTTTCGCAACAAGACGAAATCGATTCAGGGCGCATGCGCGATGCTCGTCGATGAGTTTCATGGCCAAGTTCCGAAGACGATGGACGAACTGCTGAAGCTGCCGGGCGTCGCGCGCAAGACGGCCAACGTGGTGCTTGGCGTCGCCTACGGAATTCCCGCGGGCATTGTGGTTGATACACACGTGACACGAGTCTCGCGCCGGCTCGGACTAACGAAGCAAAAGGATGCGGTGAAGATCGAGCAGGACTTGATGGATCTTGTTCCGAAGAAAGATTGGATCATCTTTTCTCATCTGCTAATTTTTCATGGCCGCCGAATCTGCAAAGCGCGCCGGCCATTGTGCGAAGAGTGTGCGGTAGAAAAGCTTTGTCCATCATCGATTCTTAAGACAGGCAAGATTCCAAAATAATGGCTGACGTGAGTAGCAAGTCTGGGTCAACGATGTTCGTTCACGTGCGCGGGATCGAGATGGCATATGTCGATGCTGGCGAAGGCCCTGCGGTGCTGTTTCTGCACGGCTATCCGTTCGACAAATCAATGTGGAACGAACAGATCGGGGCGCTGACAGCGGCGGGCTTGCGAGTGGTTGCTCCTGATCTGCGCGGTTTTGGCGAAACGAAATCGCCAGGTGAAATCAGCACGATGGACGAAATGGCGCGCGATGTCGCGGCACTGCTCGATGATTTGAAAATTGAACAGGCTTTCGTATGCGGCCTGTCAATGGGCGGTTACGTTGCGTTTGAATTCGCGAATCTCTTTCCATCACGCGTGCGCGGTTTGATTTTGGCGGGAACGCGCGCACCTGCTGACAACGAACAGGAGAAAGCTGGTCGCGAACAGCAGGTGATGACGATGTTGCGCGCGGGCATGGTGCCAATTAGTATCGCCACGATGCCGAAATTGCTTGCGCCGCGAACGCTCGCGGACAAACCGAATGTTGTTAAGCGGGCTCGGGAAATGATCACGCGATCCGATCCGAAAGGCGCGGCCGCCGCGCAACGTGGCATGGCGGTGAGGCGCGACTACACGGACGATTTGAAACAAATTACCGAGCCGACGCTGATCATCGTTGGCCGCGAAGATCCGATTCGCCCAGTCAGCGACGCTGAATTCATGCATAGCAATATTCGCAACTCGCGGCTTGAAATTATCGAAGACGCGGCCCACATGACTAATCTGGAGCAACCGGAAATTTTCAATTCAGCATTGCGCGACTTTCTGGAGGAAAGCGTGTCAAACAATGACCAAGAGATTCACCATCGAAGAGCGCGTCCGCTGGGGTGATGTCGATGCCGCGGGAATAATTTTCTACGGCTCGTACATTCGCTTCTTTGAAATCGCCGAGACCGAGTTGTTTCGCGCGGCGGGCTTGCCTTACGGAAAAGTTTTTGAAGAGCTGAACATTTGGTTGCCGCGCGTGCACCTTGAATGCGACTTTCATCGCGCCGCGAAGATGGACGACTTGCTGGAAGTGAGCGTGTACGTTGGCAAGATTGGCAGGACTTCGCTGCGTCTGAATTTTGAAGTGCGCCGAAAGAACGAATCCGGCGAGATCGAAGAGAAACTAATGGCTACTGCCCACTTCGTTTTGGTTTCAACCGGCCGCGAGAACCTCAAGCCGCTGCCGGTCCCTGACCAACTTCGCCGCGCGCTACAGCCTTTCACCGAAAGCTAACTCTTTGGCTTTCCAACTGGAAGTCCTTCGATCAGGTAATCCATTCCCAGCCAAAGCGCCCACGCGTGATGATAGAACGCCAGAGGAAAGGCAATCGCCGCGACGAAGAGCAGCGTCAGCATTGTTTGATCGCCGAGCCGCGTAAACGCGAGGCAGACGAGATAGATAATCAGAATAAAGAGTTCGGTCGCCACGACGTTCGCCATGATCGCGCCTACAAAGAAGCCTTCCTCGCGTTTGAAAATCGCGGCGCAAGAATCGCAGCGATGTTTTAGATTGAATGGCCGCTGAACGATCGAAGCGCGCCCGCATACGGGACATTGCAACTTCAGGCAGCGCGCCAGCGTGAGGATGATTGTGCGCGCGTCGCGTTTCATGATCCGATGTCCGACAAACTTCAGTTTGTCGCCTGCAGATGTCAGCTGCAACCTCGCGAACTCACTACAAACTGAAGTTTGTCGGACTGAATCATTCGCCCAGCGCCCCGTACTTGAACAAGCGGAAGCGATAACGCTGCGCGTCGCGGATGTTTTTGGCGACGACGGCGTGCAGGTCGTCTTTCCAAATGGCGTACTGATCGATGAAACGATCAGCCGCGGCTTTGTCGCCGCTGTACTGAACTTCCAAAACTCTCTGAAGCAGCTCGCCGACGACTGAATGATATTTGTCGTAGTGAATCCTGAGGATACCGTTTTCAAAAGTCAGCAGTCCGTTCTCCAGAAAGAAGTTCCACTGCATTAACTGCATTGTGTTGTAAGGTTGGTCGCGGCGCGGCTTGTTATTTTGCAGCACGCGCAGGATGCCGCCCGCGTAGACGCTCCGCAGTTGCGCGTCGCTGTAATAGCCTTGCTTGTGCAGCGCTTCAGCGACGAACAGTGAAACCAGGTCGGCTTTCATCTCTTCCAAAGTGTCCGCGTCTTCCTGCAACGCTTCGTCCAGCTCGCGATTGTCCTTGGTGCGATCGACGCCGAGATAATGGCCGATTTCGTGCCACAACGTGCGATAGAAGTTTCCTTCATTCGTTAGCGCTTTCGCTTGCTCCTCGCCGACCGCCGCCGTGAATGTGCGCTCGGTGCTTTCGAAAATCTTTGGTTCGCGCATGATGTTCGCGCGCAGAAGGATGGTGCGCCCGTAGCGGCGCGTCAGATAACTTTCGTTCGGCAAAATCGTGGCCGTGTTGCCGCCGCGCGCCTGCGCAAAATCCGCAATCACATCGTAGACGCCAACGGGAATGTCTTCGCGCACGCGCTTGTGTTGGTCGTACGGCAGGGAATCTTCCATCGCCTGAAGGCCTTTCAAGGCCTGCCGCAGCGCGGCTGTTTCCTGCTGGCGCGTCAACAAAAGACTGAACGCGAAGAAAGTCTTCACCCCGAATAATTCGTCGTCGTAAGTTTCGTACGATCCGATCTGCGCGTTGAGGTTCTTAAAATGACCGGTCACCCACGATGCGTCGCCCGATTCGTAGTCATCCGACAAAAGATCGCGCGCGCGATTGCGCAGAAACTTCGCGAACTCTTCGTCGTCCTTCTGCAAAGCATCGGCGGCTTCGTTGAGTAACTCATGTGCTCTCATCATCTGGGTTGCATAAGTCACCGAATGGGGAACGGCGTAGAATCCCCATTGAAACGGCCCCAGACTGGCACGGAACTGATGACGTTGTTTTTCAGTTTTGAGTGCTTCTAATTGGCGGCGCAGGCCCGGATGCAAAGTATCCAAAACTGGAAACGCATGTAGGCTCGCAGAGTCTTCGTTCAGATTCTTCAGATTGGCCACTTGAACTCTGGTGCGCAAATCCATGAATTGTTCACGCAGTTCCGTGTGTTTGGACAAAAACGTCTCTAACTCTTCCTTCCTTATGCCCCACGGATACATGTTCTTTCCAGGCACGATAGGCTCGACGGGCAGGAACGGCTCGCGCTTATTTTCGAGCGTCGTGGCGATAGGACCTTGAAACAATCGATATAACGTCAGCAGGTTTTGGGTGGCCAAAGTTGAGCCATTCTGCTGATCGAGCGCAGTCAGGTAGACGTAAGAAGAAAGTGCGTGCACGTGTCGCTGCTCCTCGTAGAGGCTTTGAAAAAGCGTGCCGACTTCCAGCAGCTTTGCGAGCGCGGTCCGTTCGCCCGCGGTCAATTGTGAAAGATCAGGCGCCAGCCGAATCGTCTGCGTCTTGTCGATGATGGGCTGGCTTTTTTCCAGAGGCCAGTACCCAGGCGGCAACGCATCGTTTTTGTTCGCGCGCGAAGTTTTTTGACCCATTATCATGCCCGTTAAGATCAGAATCAGCAGAGCAGTAATTACCATTCGCATGACCGCAGTATACGTCAGCAGACGAGGGCGAACCGAATTCGCTGGCGGAAATTTCCGGCGACACTGGTCATGAAAATCTCGCGCCAGCAAAACGCGTCGGCGGGAATTTTCAGCGAATAAACAAGCAAAGGCGAAAGGCACTTGGCTTGCGATTACCGACTTGGCGACTTGGCGTGAGTTAACGTGGCTTCGAAAGGATTTCACGCAAAGGCGCAAAGACGCAAAGCATCGCAAAGGAAAAACAGGACATTAGCAACGGACGATGTCGGCTGAACTTTTTCAACAGATTGGTGCGCCTGACCTTGAAATCACGCGTCGGCCACGACCGCAACCAGACGTTCTTGACGCGATCATTCGAGGCTTGAAGCGTCGCTGGCTGCGCGAGCGACGGCGGCGCAAAGTCGGTCGTGCGTATGACATGTCGCTGGAAATTGCGCGCGTCCTGCCGCATGGCTCGCACGTTCTCGACGTCGGCTGCGGCAACGGTTTCATCGCGCATCATTTGTCGGCGATGCTCGGATCGAGCGTGATCGGGATCGACGTGACCGACAAAACGCAAGCGCCGATCGATTATCGGAAATTCGACGGCTCGAGATTTCCTCTTCCGGATGATTCAGTTGATGCGGTGCTGCTTTGTTATGTGTTGCATCACGCGCAGGACGTTTGTGGCGTACTGAATGAAATGAAGCGCGTGCTGCGTACCGGCGGGTTGGCAGTCATCTACGAAGACATTCCTGAAACGCCTTGGGATCGATTCATCTGTTGGACGCACAATCTGCAATGGCGGAAGCGAAGCGGGGCGTGCACGTTCCAAAGCGAATCAGAATGGAGATCGTTGTTTGAATCCTCAGCGTTTGAAGTTGTGCAAGAGCGTCAACTCGCGCGGTTGCGCAACCTCATGCATCCGGTTTGCCGAAGATTCTATTTGTTGAGTCCAGCAGATCCATCTTGCTCGAACAGGCAATTCCAGCAAGAACTTAGTTCCACCTACCTAAGTTCCATCACATAGATGTTGCCACGGCTTTCGGAGTATTCACTGACGATCCGGTTACCGAGTGGTGACCAAGCCGGGTAACGGAAAAAAGCGTTCAGCTTGGTGTTGTGGGTCAACTGCTTTTCGGTCTTATCGGAACGCGACACCCACCAAAGATTCCAGATGCCCTCGCGGGCGCCGGCGAAAACTATTTTGTCTCCGTCCGGAGACCAGCCGTTGGGCCAGCTCTGGCCGGGCTCAAAGGTCAATTGGATAGTTTCGCCGCCGGTGCTCGGGATGATCGCGATATGCGTGTCGTCGCCGCGTTTGATTTCTACGGCGAGGAAACGTCCGTCAGGCGACCACGACGGCCAACCGGCCAACTCCTTGTCGTAGGTCACCTGCTTCGGCTCGCCGCCCATGACCGAAACGGTCGCTACGTTTATGACGCCGCCTTTGGTGAAGTTAAAGGCGACTTGTTTAGCATCGGGCGACAGACTCGGGTTCTCGATGTCCTCGAGTTCAAAAAGAGATTTCTCGTTACCGCCGGCCGCGTCAATCGACCAAAACTTTCGATGGTTCTGACGAACTGAGAGGAAAGCGATCTGCCGGCCGTCCGGATACCAACCTGGAGACCTGCCACCACCAACAGTCACTTGAGTTGGATTTCCGCCGTCCGCATCTATCAGCCAGACATTCGAACTGCTGCCTCTCCGCACGGCCGCGAAAGCAATCTTTCGCCCATCAGGCGAGAACACGGGACCGGTATGCCTCGTGCCCGGTTCGTTCGTCAGAAACGAAAGCGGCCCCGGAGGTTCCCTGGTGTTTGGTGAAACCGCCACGGCCACAAGATTATCGGCGGGGCTCGACGCGCTGTAAGCGATCCTCGTTCCGGAAGCGGAAAAGGTAGCGTTGCGAATTACAGTTGAACCAAGGTCGGCGACTTTCACGGGCTCTCCGGCTGGAGCGCCGTTATCAACCCTGACCGGAGTTTTCCATAATGCTTCGCCCCGGTTGTAATAGATGCTCTTCCCATCCGGAGCATAAATGGGCCACGATTTGTCTCCGCTCTTGCCGTCGGTGATCGCTTGCAATTCTGTGCCGTCGAAAGCGACCGACCAAACCTGGGGAGAGACAGTGTCCCAGTTGAGAAAGGCGATCCGCTTTCCATCCGGTGACCATGACGGTGCGTGGTGCGATCCCGGCGGAGCATCGGTGCGCGTGAGCTGCCTCGGTGTTCCTCCCTGAGAGCTAACGATCCAGATGGTCGAACTCCCCATGGGCACCGCTCCCAGGTCGGGTGATGAGACCGACTGCAGCACCAACCATTGACCATCGGGTGACCAGACCGGATGCGAACCAAACTCCGTTAATTGCCTTGGTACGCCGCCCAGCGCCGGCATTACAAAAATGCCATGTCGCTTCATTGAGTAGTAGGCAATGTATCCACCATCCGGCGACCACGCTGGATCGAAATTCTGCTGACCGTCGTTGGTCAGTTGGACATCACGGCCACCGGGAGCGAGCGACTTCGCAAAGATTTCAAAACTTCCCGTGTGATCCGAACTGTAAGCGATCAACTGCCCGTTCGGTGAAAACGCGGGATTGCAATCCAATCCTGGCCAGGTAGTAATCTGACGAATGGTGAGCGGCAAGGCGCTGGCGGTCGGCCGCGAAGACCGGTAACTCCTCCAACCGAGCGTCAGCCCGACGGCCAACACAATCACGATTCCGGCGATCGCGAATAGTTTTCCCAGGGTTAATCGACGGGCCTTTCGATCATCAGCAATTCGCAGGGCTGCTTCCGCTCGACCGGTCAAAACAGATTTGCTCCCGTTGACCGCCGCTGGTTCCGCAACAGTTTCTACCTGCACCTCGGCAATGAAACGATAGCCGCGCGTGTGCACGGTCTCAATGTACCTGGGTGTTTTGGGATCGTCGCTGAAGCTCTTGCGCAGCTTGGTAATCTCTCGCACCAAAGCATTCTCGGTGACGTGCGTTCCATTCCAGATGTTGTCGAGGATTTCTTCTTTCTCGATCAGGCGGCCGCGATTCTCGATTAGGAAGAGGAGCAGTCGAAACGCTTTCGGCTCGAGTTGAATTGCGTTGCCCGCTTTGAACGCGCGGAACGTCGCCGGCTCAACTCGCACGTCGTCGAACAGAAATGCTGAAGAATTCTTGGGGGTCATAAAACCGTCATGAAACCATCAGCCAACGCTCAAGACCAAACCAGAGTCTATGTGTATAGTTCGCAGAGTGCGGAAAGTTTAAGAGCAACTGGTCGCAAAGACAATCTCTCTTCGAATTGGCGCTCCCCAAAAGGCAGTCTGACAAGCAATCTTTCAAAAGGAGAAAAGTGGATGCCTCAAACAACGAGAAAGTTTGTGTTGTGCCTGTTGGTTTACGTGACTGTTCTGATGTTTTCAGCCGCGTCCGCGTTGGCGCAAGGCGCAAACACAGATTCATATCCGAAGTTCGAGTTTTTCGCCGGGTATTCCGCCCACGGTGAAGCCAACGCTCGCGGCATTAGCTTCGGCACTGCGAGCATTAACGCCAACTACAATGCGAACGGAGGATTTGAAGCTTCGCTAATCCGCAACTTCAATAAGCATATCGGCATCAAGGGTGACTTTTCAGCCCACTTTGACAATTCGTCCGGCCGTGGGCTAGTCACTTCTTGTACGCCTACATGCACCTCAGCCTCCCAGGACGTTCAGCTCAAAACCCGAGTTTACAATTTTCTGGCGGGCCCGGAATTCAAAGCGCGCAACCGCACGCGCTTTACGCCGTTCGCTTACGCTCTCGCGGGCACGGCCTACACCAGGGCGACCTTTCGTACGCCTGGCCCCACCCTCAATCTGTTATTGAAAAGATGGGACACCGGCTTTGCAATGGCCCTGGGCGGTGGTCTCGACATCCGCGCCACGAAGCGAGTGAGTTTTCGCGGATCCATGGACTACAACCCGGTCTGGGTTAACGACTCAATCGATAGCAGGCGTGACCTGGTGCGACTTTCGCTCGGAGTTTTGTTTCACTGAGAATTTAACTTGCGGATGTTATCTCGAACGCGCCGGGTACGGCCGCGATGATTCCTAGATCCAAGGGCTGCTATTCCTGACTTCGCTCAAACACTGCCTGCAAGTCCGTGTAATCAGCCTTTGGTTTTATGCGACAGAGAAGACGAACTCCCTTCTTGTCAGTTCCCGGCCAGTTGATGGAAACGCCTTGCTCGCTGAAGGCCGGTTTTTCTTCTCCCTGGTAATCGTCAAAGACTGAGTAGTTCACGCCGTCGACTGTAAAGTTGATTTCCGTGAGATCGACTCGCGCGCGAAAATAATGCGAGTACTCAAACTTCTGCTGCGTGCCGGTGCGGTCTTTGGGAAACTCGAGTTCGATCTTTCCCGGCAGGCCAAAACGATATTGCAAGAATCCGGTCTCGCTCGTCAGGTCTTTCGAAGCGCAAACGGAAACAATCTTCGCGAGCTGTTTCAGCAAACAACCGAAGATGACTCGTTCATCTCTGGCACAGAGAGTGTTCGGTTGCAGCTTTGTTTTTTGAGCTGAAGCGGAGTCACGGTTTGTGCCCAAAAGAATTGCGCAGGCTGCGAAGGCAAACAGAAGTATTGAGGTCTTCATTGTGGGAATGCTATCCGCGAACGCGGGCTGGCGTAAAGTGAGAATCAGCGACGCGTGTCGCTGATTAGCACGACATCACTCGTCAAGCTGCCGTTCGCGTACGCCAGCCACTTGCCGTCGCGCGACCAGCCGAAAGAAAAGATCGGATTTGAACTCCAGTGCGTCAGTTGTTTCGGCGCGCTGCCATCAAGCGGCTGCACCCATATGTTTCCGACTCCTTGCTGGCGGCCGGCATAGGCAATGCCACTGCCGTCCGGCATCCAGCGCAAGCGGCCATACGCTGCTGGAAAATCGCTAATTGATTTCGGCTCGCCGCCATTCGCATCAATGATTGCGATCTGATTCTTGGCGGCGGGGACCGGCCGATAGCCACAGGCGACCGTCTTGCCGTCAGGCGAGACGTTAGGATCGAACGTGGCCTTATCAGAAAAAGCTGTTGCCTGACCGCCATTGATGCTAATGCGAAACAAAGTCGCCGGACTAAGTGATCGATAGATGACGGTTTGGCCGTCAGCCGTAAACGTGGGTTGCCTGTCGCTAGTGCCGTGCGTCAGTTCAATCGGGTTCCTGCCGTCGATATCCATCCGCCAAAGGTGCTCGTGATTGTTGCGATTGGAAAGAAAGACAATATAGCGGCCATCAGGCGAAACCACTGGCTGCTCGTTGAAGCCGGCATGTGAGGTCAACTGTTTAGGAGATCCGCCGTTCGGATCGGTAATCCAAATATTCTGCTCCCCGCCAATCCAGGAGGTGTAGACCAGCCTCCCATCGGGCGTCCACGCGAGACCGTTCAATCCGTCGTAACTCGTAGACGTAAGCTCCTTCGGGTGATCGAGATCGCCCGCGGACGCTAACCAAATGTTGGCCTTTTTCTCGGATTGAATCGTGATGATGGTCCGCGCATCAGCCGTCACGCTCAAATCCCGATAGTCAGTCAAGTCGTTAGTGATTCGGCGCGCGTCACCCTTTGGATAAGGCACGAACCAGATTTGCTGCTCAGAGCTGGCTTCTGCCTCGATGATCGTCGCCAGCAGTCCGCGACCGTCCGGCAACCACTCTATTCGTCCGAGCGCGGGCCAGTGATTTGTCGTAATTTGTACCTGCGCACCATCGGTTGTTCGATAACCATAGATGGTTTGATTCCACTGGGTTGAATTGACGCTGACCGGCGCGGCGATAATCTTGCCATCCGGCGACCATGACGGCGGCAGCACACCATTCGGGCCGATCCTGACGGCGTCGCTCTGGCGTGTCGTCACCAGGACTCGTTCGCCAGTCCCATTGATGTTCGCGATCACGATCGAGGCCTTGCCGGGACTGAACCTAAGGAAGGCCATCTGCTGATTGTCAGGTGAAAACGTAACCGGCGAATCGACATCTTCCACCAATTTGTCGGGGGCGCCGCCCAAACTCGGCACTTGATAAAGCATTCCCAGGAGATTCTGTTTCTGACTGACATAGAAAATATAATTGCCATCATGAGTGAAAGTTAGGCCGTAAACATCCGTCCGCTCTGGCGGCACAATTTGCAATTCCTTACCGGTGGCCAGTTGCTTGAGCCAGATGCTCTGCTGACCTGAGTCGCTCAAAACATATGCGACGTATTTTCCGTCAGGAGAGATTGCCGCTTTTACTGCCTTGCCGGTAGTTGTGAACTTTGTCAGCTTTACCGATTCGAACGGCAACGAACGACTGCGCAACCACAAGAACACCGCCACAGCCGCAAGGACGATCGCCGCCATCGCAAGTCCGGCCCATAGCCAACGAAGCGACGAACGCGGCGGCGCCGCCGTCAATTGGCGCGCGACGCTGGGAGTCACGTTGATGATGTTCGCGGTCAGCGCTCGCGCTTCAACAGGTTCCTGATCGGTTTCTTCTTCGTAGCTGACCCTGGTTCGTGTTCTTTCCTGAATGACAATCACATCAGTTGCCCCATTGCCCGCTTCTTTCACCGGAGCGACAAACCGATAGCCGCGACGCGGCACGGTCTCGATGTATCCCGTCTCGCCCAAAGCCTTGCGCAGCGTGTAGATGTTCTGGGTCAGGTTCGCTTCTTCGACAAAGCTGTCGGGCCACAGCGCTTGCATCAAGTCGTCTTTCTCGACCACATCGCCGTGATTTTCAATCAGCAGCAAAAGCGTATCCACCGCCTTTGCTTTGAGCGGCACGATCTCGCCGTCGCGCAGCAGCTGGCGGTTAACCGTGTCGATGGTGAACGGCCCGAACTCGAAAACCCGTTTGTTTTGCTTGCTCATCCGCGCGTTTAGAAGTGGTTGAGAAACAATTGAGCGCCGGTTTAGGACATTTCCCGCCCGCTTGCGCAATCATCCGCGCTCGTTCGCGAACCGCATTCTAGAACAGAGCTTTTTGGCGAACAACATTTCCAAAACCAAGGAGAAAAATTATGAAGAAGATATGCAGCACACTCACTCTGATCGCATTGGTCGCCGTGACCCTGGCGATGAGCCCTGCGCCGACCAAAACCAGCGCGCAAACGGGCAATCAAAACAGCAAGTTCACCATCACTGAGCAGTTCACTTTTCCAAACGAGTGTACGAACGAGCTGATGGACGTATCCGACACGACGACTGTGACGTGTCACGACCAACTGCGCGCCGACGGCACTTTCAACGAGAAATGCGAAATCCGTCAGGACGTAACCGCCACGGGCGAGACCACCGGAATCATCTGGAATGGAACGGCAACGTTCAAGGATGAATTCATCGCGACCGACGATTGCAACTTCAGCTTCAGCAATCGCGGCAAGGTCCAACTGATCAGCGCTGGCAACACGCCGAACACCATCATCACTTTCGACGATCTTGTGCGAATGGAGAACTGTGTTTTGACTGCCGACCAGCATCTCGTGTCGTTCGATTGTCGTGGCACGGGCAAACCGTAGGCGTTCAAAATCGGGGCTGCTTCGCCCCAGCTCGTGGGACGGCCGACGTTTTTACCTTACGGACATGAAGAAGAAAGCGACGATCACCGTTGAGACGGAACGGTTGTTAGTCTTTCGGCGATCGCGCCTTGCAGTCACCCGTTGGTGCAGTGATTGTGGTGCCGAGGTCGAGATGATCGGCGTTGACGAAGCCGCAACAGTCACCGGGCTCAGCGAACGGACCATCTTTCGCCTGGGCGAAACAGGAGATCTTCATTTCACCGAAACGGCAGAGGGGAAGGCGCTCTTTTGCGTCGCTCCACTTCTGCAACAGACGGAATCCAAGTCGCGCAAACTGTTGCGCTCCACAGAAACAGAAAGGAATAAGTCATGAGAGAACTGATGCTTCTTTCGCTGGTGATTCTGGCGGGCGCCGCAGCCGTGGCCGGCCAAACGTCGAGTGACTACAACAAGGTAGAGGTGTATGGCGGATTTTCTTTAGGCCGCTTGAAATCGAACATCGACAGCCTGTCGTTTACGGCGGGCGGTCAAACTCAAACCAATAGCAACCTTTGCAGCACGGCGACCGGACAACAGCTCGGCCCGAATTCGCAAAAGTTCTTTTGCCAGACCCGCAGCTTCAACGGGTTTGATGCCTCGCTGACCTACAATGTCAGTCGCTACGTCGGCATCAAAGGCGACGTGACCGGTCACTTCAAGAGCGATCGTTTCGTGGATGTCTTCACTCCGCCGGGCGCCACGCAAACTGAAAGCACCACAGAGCGGCTCTACAACTTTTTGGGTGGCGTCCAGATCAAAGACAATCGCAAAGACAAGCGCGTCAAACCGTTCGGCCACGCGCTGGCCGGCTTCGCGCGCTACACGGCTAGGCAACAACAAACCATCGACATTTTTCCGCAGTTCAATTTCGTCGCGAACGACAAAGAAACAAGCTTCGCGCTGAAGGTTGGCGGCGGCCTGGACGTACGTGTTAGCCGCAGAGTCGATGTGCGGGTAATTGAACTTGATTACAATCCGGTGTTTGCAGGAGATCGCGGCTGGACCACGGTATCAGGACCGTTCACCTTTAGTGTTACCGGCAAGACCGCGCACAACTTCACGATTGGCGCGGGAATCGTGATTCATTAATGACGATGTCAGAATCGTCTGCGGTGGCGGGCGGTTGATCTATTGCTACAAAGATTTCGGCAAACGGAGATTAACCCCTTGCTACGGCAGGCGGTTCTGACTAGGTCGCCTTGAACCGCGCGATCTCACCGGGCTTGCGGAGCATCTTGTTGACTTCGCCGAGGTGCATCTCTTCGTCGGTAATCTTCTTCCGCGCGTATTCCTCCAGGAACACCGAACGATCGCGCACTAACTCGAGCAGACGCTTGTAGAGCGCCAGCCCGGCCTTTTCGGCTTCCAACGATTCGAGCAGGATGTCGTTGATCGAGTGCTGCTCCGTCTCCAACAAAGCACCGATTTTCAGTGAAGGATGCTCGCCGAGGTGCGTCACCATCTCGCCGGCTTCGTTCGCGTGCGCGAGACAGGTAGTCGCTTCGCCGCGCAACCAGCTCACGATGGGAATGCGATTGTGTCCGAAGATCATTAGCGAATAATGTGTATAGCGGACCACCCCGGCCAACTCAGTCTCAAGAATCTCATTCAAAAGATTGACGACAGCTTTCTTGTCTATGTCCTGCTCTGCCATGATTTCCTCCGCGTTAGCGAGTCAAGTGTTTTCTGAACAGCGCGAGGTTATCACAAACCACGACGCGCCAGTCATTCGAAGGCCGCTCGTAGTTTTGGTCATTGCAAGATTGACTCTAATATCTAATTCAGCATGATCCAAAAAGTCGCATACCTTGTGCTCGTTTCCATTTGCGCGTGCGTCGTTGCAGCCAATAGGCAAGATGCGCGCGTGGGCTCAAAACGCATTCAACAGCCGCGCGCAGCAGCACCCAAGCTTAACGATGCCGGGCGCGCGCTCGTGGCCGCCTCACGACGGGCAATCGTTTCCACCGGCGTGTCCGGGTCTTACTTCGATCGTCACTTTACTTTGGTGGAGGTCGTGAATCAGCCGGGTGACCGGCGTATTGTCTGGAAATTCTCCGTCAGCGGATACGAAACGACTGTGAGCGACGTGCTGGGCTACTACACGCAAAACGGCAAGCGCGTCGACACGCACTCTGTCGGATCAACTTTGCGCCGGACGACTGAAATCGAAAAGACGATTTCAAAACCTGAGGCATACCGGATTATGCGTCGCTGCATCGGCACGTTTGTTAATTCGTCAGTCGAATACATTGCTTCGGGTGGCGAAGCGAGACTTCTTTTGACGGCAGAGTCCATTCCCAAGACCGTCCGCCGCGATGAAAAGCAAGAGCGCGAACGAGAAGCTCGCGACCGCGCGTCGCAGTCACAGAACCGGCAAGGCACCGACGTGATCGAACACGAGGGAGAGAACGGCCCGCCGATCATCACCGGCACAGTCGATCTGCAAACCGGCGTTTGCACCAAAGGCCGCCTGATTACGAGCCCCTAGAATTCAACTCTCGCGCAACAGGCGTCTTTTTGTTGACACTAGTTTTTTGTGAGAGGCCTTTCGAGCTTGTTTCTCGATCCAGATTTTACAAAGCTTCTCGCTGGTCGGTCCCCATCAGTGCCAGCTCAACATCAAATGATTCCGCCGATGGAAAAACATAAGTGATCGTGTAAAGCGGCGGCTCGGATTCGAGGAAGGGGTGACCTTCGGATTCCAGCCAAGCGTGGCCTTTCAATTCGCCGTCCGGTTCTTTCCTGAGGCCAAACACGATCGTGGTCGCGATTCCGCCCAAAGCGAGGTAGCGATGCAGAACTGTCGCGCGCTTCCAACAGTTCGGCTTAAACATGAATACATCCATTTCCAGCAGCGCGTCGATGGCTGAGGACAATTCATCTAACTCGACTGCCTGAGCGTTGGGATTGGTGCGCACGCTGGCAGCAACGAAGCGCAACGCGCGCGGCAGCGGAAACAGCTTCACGAGCGCTGACAGAATGACCACCCACGTCGCCATGCGGGTAAGTAGCCACGCCCGCGCCGGTCGGCGCCGAGTCACCCTGAGGGCTCTTGTGAAAGTCCGAAACATTAACTCGGATTCTATGCCAGGACGCCACGATGAAGCTATCACCTGAGCCGCATACTCATGATACGCTGACCGCGAATGGAAGCTTCAGCCGATCGCCGTCCGATAAAACTCGTCACGATCTTCTGCGACGGATCCAGCCTCGGCAATGGCCGCGATGCCACGCGCGCAGCGGCCGTGGCGTTGCTCGGCTTCAAGGGACTTTGGCGCGCATTCGGAACATATCTCGGCAAAGCGACCAATCAGCAAGCAGAGATCGCGGCGGCGGCGTTGGGTCTCGAAGCATTGAAGGAACCCTGCCGCGTGCGCCTGCACACAGATTCAAAGTACGTCGTCGAGACGATGAGTGGCCGTTTTCGCCGCAAAGCGAATCACGATTGGTGGAAACGTCTGGACGAAGCCGCCGCACGTCACGAAGTCGAATGGCGCTGGGCGCAGGGTCACGTCGGTCACGTGATCCAGGAAGCCGCCGACAAAGCCGCGAGAAAGATCGCCGCGCTCGGCCACGTGGAGCCGGCCGTGTTGCAGGACGCGGTGGATAAAATTGGCGTAATCGAGCCGGAAGAGGCAGATGAAGAGCAGTTGTTCTGAAGTGGCACAGACTTCAGCCCTGTGAAGCATTGCCAGAGCGGGTGTGAAAATCACAGACTGAAGTCTGTGCCACTGTATCTCTCGCTTTCCGCTGACGGCGAATCTATAATCCCTTCACCGACTCCAGACATTCAGTCCAAAGAAGAAACCGCGTGTACGGCAAATCTTCAAAAGCAATCTCGGCTTGTCTCATCGCATTGCTCTGTGCGAGTGGACAACTCTTAACGATGCGCGCGCAAAGTGCCGATCGCGGCTGGGAATGGCAGAACCCTCTGCCCCAGGGAAACGCCATCAGCGCGATCCGATTTGCAAAAGACAATCGACATGGATGGGCCGTGGGCAGCGACGGCGTCATCCTCTACACGAGCGACGGCGGATTTTCGTGGGCCAGCCAACCCACGCGTTCGGTCGTCTCATTAAACGGCTTGTACGTTTTCGACCGCCGCCGCGCCACCGCGGTCGGCGCTCGCGGCACCATCCTCAGAACAACAAATTCCGGACAACGTTGGGCAAGAATTCCGACGCCGACGAAAGACCATCTCTACTCGATCACTTTTGCGCCCGACGATGCATCGCGCGGCTGGGCCGTGGGCACGTATGGCTCGATCATCTCGACGACTGACGGCGGAGCGACCTGGACATCGCAAACGGCTCCTACGCGCGCGCATCTCTACTCGGTTTCTTTTGTCGATAAAGACACGGGACTGGTAGCCGGTGACCGCGGCACCGTGCTGCGCACGACGGACGGCGGAAAAAGTTGGAAAGAAGCCTTGCGGCTTGGGCCGCTGCCTTTGATAGCGGTCACGTTCGTTAACAAGACCCGAGCCATGGCCGTTGGTTATGGCGCACGCGTGCTGGTCAGCGAGGACACCGGGGCAAGCTGGGAACCGACTAATGTCGGCATTAGCAACGATCTGCTCTCGGTCTATTTTTCTGACGAGCAGAACGGATGGATTGCCGGCGACAATGGCCTCGTGCTCAGCACCAGCAACGGCGGAAAATTCTGGCTGCCCGCGAACATCCGCACGAATCCGCGTTTGGTGACGATCTATTTTGGCGATGCGAACACGGGCTGGGCCGCGGGCAGCGACGGTCTCGTGGTGCGCAGCAACGACGGCGGCATTGGTTGGGAACGTTTGACTGAAGGCGGGCGTGACGATCTCGGAGACATTTTTTTCCTCGACGGATCGAACGGCTGGGCGGTCGGCGCGCGCGGAAAGATTCTGGCCACTTCGTCAGGCGGAAAGAACTGGACAGTGAGGCCGTCGGGTACGCGCGAGCGCCTGAACGCGGTCACCTTCATCGACGAAGCCAACGGCTGGGTCGTCGGCGACCGCGGAACCATTCTTCGTTCAAAGACGGGCGGACTGATCTGGGAAAGGCAGATTACCGGAATTACCGACGACCTGACCGGCATCTGTTTCGTGTCTGAGAAGTTGGGCTGGGCGGTCGGCGCGCGTGGTGTGATTCTGCGAACCGACGACGGCGGTGAAACGTGGGCTGAGTCCGCATCGCACACGAAAGCGTGGCTGGAAGACGTGCGCTTCTTCGATTTGAAGCACGGAGTCGCCGTCGGATCGGGCGGCACCATCGTGCGCACCGAAGACGGCGGCGAAACCTGGAAACAGATCGATATGAATCTGAAGGAGTGGCTACACGCAGTTGCGTTCGCAGACGACAAGCGTGGTTACGCTGTGGGCGAAAAAGGAATCATCCTGCGCACGGACGATGGCGGGATCAAGTGGAAAGATCAGGAGAGTGGCATCTCGAGCAACTTGTTTGCCGTCTCCGTCGCTTCACGCGATGACGCGATGGCGGCCGGCGACCATGGTCTCGTGCTCGCTACCAAAGACGGCGGTGTGAACTGGATTTCACAACCGACGATCACCAGCTCGCCCTTGTTTGCAGTGGCCTATCATGGCGGCGGCAACACATGGGTAGCCGGCCGCGGTGGCGCCATCCTGCGCCGGAACACTTCGCTGGCGACGGTTCGGATTCCGACGCCAAGACTGCCGCCGATTCTGCGCGGCGGTGCGCCAAAATTGAAGACTCAGGAGAACTCTCCGGAGATCGATCCCAACGACGACATTCCGCGCGCCGTGCGGCCGGACAAGAAGCCGGCAAAACCGTGACTTGCTGACGACACATTCACTGACACTGCTCCGGCAACATCGAGTAAGATAGTTCGGAGAGGCGTCCATGTCACAACCATTCCCTGACAAACAAACAAAACCGGCGCGAATTGAAACGGATTCGATGGGCCAAATCCACGTGCCCGCCGATCGGTACTGGGGCGCGCAAACAGAGCGCAGTCTGCTGCACTTCAATATCGGCTACGACGTAATGCCACGCGAGATGATTCGGGCGCTCGGTATTCTCAAAAAAGCGTGTGCGCTCGTGAATCACGATCTCGGCAAACTTCCGGAAGACAAGCTGAAGTTGATCGTGCAGGCGTGCGATGAAGTGATCGAGGGCAAGCTCGACGATCATTTCCCGTTGCGCGTCTGGCAAACCGGCAGCGGCACACAAACCAACATGAATGCCAACGAAGTTATCTCGAATCGCGCGATCCAGTTGGCGGGCGGCGTGATGGGCAGTAAGCGTCCGATTCATCCGAATGACGACGTGAACATGTCGCAATCGTCGAACGACACTTTTCCGACCGCGATGCACATCGCGGCGGCCGAGCAAATGAACAGACTGATTCCAGCGATCAGGAACGTCTACGAAGCTATCGACGCAAAGGCAAAAGAGTTCAAAGACGTCGTGAAGATTGGGCGTACGCATTTGCAGGACGCGACACCTTTGACTGTGGGGCAAGAGATGTCTGGTTGGGCGAGTTTGCTTGAGCGCGACATCGATCGCATGAACGCGACGTTGCCGGGACTTTACGATCTGGCCATCGGCGGCACGGCGGTCGGGACCGGATTGAATGCTCATCCGGAATTCGGGGAGCGCGCGGCAAAGAAGATTGCTGAGCTGACCGGTCTGCCGTTCAAATCTCATCCGAACAAATTTGCGGCGCTCTCAGCCCATGACGAGATCGTTTTCTGTAGCGGCGGGTTGAAAACGCTAGCTGCCAGCTTGATGAAAATCGCGAACGACATTCGCTGGCTGGCGTCGGGGCCACGCTGCGGCTTGGGCGAATTGGTGATTCCGGAGAACGAGCCCGGCTCTTCGATCATGCCGGGCAAAGTGAACCCGACGCAGAGCGAAGCGATGACGATGGTTGCGGTGCAGGTTTTGGGTAACGACGTTGCGATTGGCTTTGCAGGATCACAGGGCAACTTTGAATTGAACGTTTTCAAGCCGGTGATGATTCACAACCTGCTGCATTCGATTCGCCTGATGCACGACGCAAGTCACGGCTTCGTCGAATACTGCATCAATGGCATGACCATCAATCGCGAGAGAATTGACGAGAACTTGCGCGATTCGCTGATGCTGGTTACGGCTTTGAATCCGCACATCGGTTATGACAACGCGGCGAAGATTGCGAAGAACGCGCACAAGCAAGGGATCTCCTTGCGCGAGTCGGCAATCGAACTCGGCTTGCTCACCGGTGAACAGTTCGACGAATGGGTCAAGCCGGAAGAGATGACGCATCCTTAACAAAAAGTCCAAAGTCCAAAGTCCAAAGTCCAACGTCCGCGTTGTACACAGTCCAAGACTTCGGACATTGGACTCTGGACATTGGACTTTTCATGAATTCGAAGGTCGCCATCGGCCTGCGCGCAAAAACCGGACGCGCCATTTGCGTGGTGCTGGGCGGAACCATCGATGCTCCGCTGGTCGTCGAGAAGTTCGAGATGGCGCTGACTGATCCGAAAATCGCCGGAACCTTTCAGCCATATCACGAAGTTATGGAACTGCCGTGGGCTGACAGTCAAAAGGCTGTTCAGAAATTCGTGCGCCCGATCGAGAAGGTGGCGCGAAAAGCGCTCGGCAATCTTGCCCGTAAGCTTCAAGCGAAAGGGATGAGAGTCGCCGGGGTTGGGATCATCGGCGCAAAAGATCGAGATTTGTCGCGCATTGGCAATTATCACATTCGCGCGCATGCGGCTGAAGGTGTTTTGTTCCGGCAAGTCCTGAATCTGGCCGCCGAGGCGAACGGCTTGAAGTGGCAAATCTTTCCGGATAAAGAATTCGAACGCATCGCCACGGAAGAATTGGGATCAAAGGCGCCACGAATTGCACATCAAATCAACGAGCTGGGACGTACGGTCGAGCGCCCGTGGCGAGCGGAGGAAAAACAAGCGACGACTGCCGCTTGGTTGGTGTTGCATCGAGCATAAAGTTGTCAAGGTATTCTCAATCGAATCTCATTAACACCTCGCTTCAGCGAGGTGTTAAAGGTAGCGAATGAACTCGCCGAGCCGTTTTAACGGCTTGACTCGAGAAAACCGTTGAAAACGGTTCTGTGACTTCGCTTTTATGGCGCACCACCTCGCTGAAGCGAGGTGTTAATGAAACTGGCCTGACTTTCACCCGCGGAACGCTTATAATTCCATCAACCCCTTTCTATCGAGGCTTTCGGGATCGAGACGTATGTCTGGTCACTCATTCGACCGATTCTTTCGCGACACCGGCGATTTACGTAACCGGCGTCCTTCGGGACGGCTGTGGAATCCGGCCGCTGACGTCTATCGGACGCGCGATGGCTGGGTGGTAAAAGTTGATCTTGCCGG
>DATBSG010000153.1:0-9228 GCA_036559945.1 Pyrinomonadaceae bacterium | reverse complement strand
GCCATCACGAATCAATCCAAGCACTTTGAGATGATAGTTTTCATTCTCGTCGATTTCTGCCACGGTTTTCTTGAACAAGGGCGACTTGTCGGAAACGATGATTTCCGTCAGGTAGTCCTCGAGTCGAAAGTGGCTGCCGCGGCCTTGTTCGCCTTCGTGAGTAGTGCGGCCGATGCGAACAACCGCCCCTGCGCGCCGACTTGCTAAAGAACAGACTAGTCTGGCACGGTACGTAGCTTCAAACCATGCACATTTCAGTTCCGACGCCAACTAATTTCAATTTCCGCCGTACGGTGATGAGCCATGGGTGGTGTGCGCTGCCACCCTTCGAATTCGATAAGACGAAGTGGACGCTGACGCGTGTCATTGATCTCGGAAATTCGAAGCCGGTAACAATTACCGTTTCGGCCTCGAAACGCGGCGTGGTCGCCGAAACTTCGCGGCCCATCGGCAAGCGCGCCAGCGAACAGATCGTCCGCGACGTGCGGCACATGTTCCGTCTCGACGACGACATGGGCAAGTTTTATGACGCCGTTTCTGGCGAACCTGAGTTTGCGTGGATTGCTTCAGAAGGCGCCGGCCGTTTGCTGCGTGCGCCGACAGTTTTCGAAGATCTGGTGAAGATGATCTGCACGACCAACTGCTCCTGGGCGCTGACTGAGAAGATGGTCAGCGGCCTTGTCGATGAACTCGGTCGCGAGTCCGACGGTGGGCGGAAATCTTTTCCCACCGCCGAAGCGATGGCCGGAGTATCCGAAAAGTTTTATCGCGATCGTGTTCGCGCGGGCTATCGCTCACCTTACTTGAAAGAATTGGCCCAGCGCGTCGCGTCAGGTGAGCTGGACGTTGAGAATTGGTTGCAAGTCAATTTGCCGCACGATCAATTCATGAAAGAGTTGAAACGCGTGAAAGGCGTCGGCAATTATGCGGCTGAGAATCTCCTGAAGTTGCTGGGACGTTATGATGGCTTGGCGTTGGATTCATGGACGCGCGCGCAATTCGCAAAAACACGAAACAATGGCCGGGCGGCGAGTGACAAAAAGATCGCGCGGTTCTACTCGCGATTCAATTCATGGCGGGGCTTGGTGCTTTGGTGTGACATGACGCGCCACTGGCTTGATCCGGAACGCATTCTGAATTGGTAAATCAGTCCTTTCGTTCGTGCTGCCCCCACATGAACCATCCCTGAACGGCCCCAACGCCAACCCAAAAGATCAGCGAATACACTAAAAACCCGAATCGGTTCCAGGTGAACCAAACAGGCTCGAACAGGAAAAACTACAACGCGCCGCCTATTGAAAAAACGAGCCGAGGCCATAACCCCAACTTTACTGCGGCGGCAACAACGAATGGCGACTTTCGATTATCTTGATCGCTCATTTCTGCTCGCCAGCGCCGGTTCGATATCTCATCCCAATTCCGATTATTTTCTGCAGCAGCGCTTCGTAATCAACTCCGCAATGTTTGGCTGAGTCGGCAAAGTCCTCGCTGTGCGCAATCTGCGGATTCGGATTGGCTTCGAGCAGATAAATCTGCCCGTCATCGGTCACGCGATAATCCAGACGCGCGTAGCCACTCAAAAAAAGTGTGCGGTAGATCTTTTTTGACAGGCGCTCGATCTTTTTGTTCATCGCTTTGTCCAGTTCAGCCGCTTTCGTCACCACGCCAACCTTTTCCTGGTAAGCCGGATCCCATTTCAATTTCGACGTGGCAATATTCGGCGCGCCTTCGGGAAGTTTTTCAATGACCAGTTCCCACGGCGTGTAAGTCTGCAAACGCTGATTGCCAATCACGCTGACGTAAATCTCGCGGCCGGCAATGTACTGTTCCGCGATCGCGTGTGTCTTGGTTTGGCGATGAATGAACTCGACGCGCTCGGCCAGTTTTGCGTCGTCGTTAACGATTGAGGCGCGCGCGATTCCGACCGAGCCTTCTTCACTGATTGATTTGACCAGCAGCGGAAACTTCAGGCGCTTCGATCGCTTTACTTTGCGATTCATGTGGAACACCGCAAACGCGGGCACGTGAATCCGATGGTAAGCCAGCACCATTTTCGAAAGCGCTTTGTCGCGGCAAATCGTCAGACCGCGCGGATTACAACCCGTGTAAGGCTGCTTCATCAATTCGAGATAGCTGACGACGTGCTGATCGTAAAGTGGGTAACCGTGAAACTCTTCCAGCAAATTGAACGCGATGTGCGGCTTATGCTCCATCAGCGCATTTCCGATCACGCCGAGGTTGTTATAAACGCCGACTGGAGAAACTTCGTGTCCCATCCGCTTCAGCGTCGAAATCACGTCCCACTCAGTTTTGAATGGCGCAATCTCTTTCGGAGTCAGCCCTTCGACAGAATCGGGCGGCACGAGATCTTCGTGACACAGAACGATCACGCGCAGCTTCTTAAAAGTTTCGCCGTTTTTCGGCGGTCTTTTGGAGCGCGGTCTTGCGGCTTTTTGATTTTCGTGGGCTTCGCTCATTTGCAATCAAAAGCGGCGTCGAAGCCGCC
Organism: Pyrinomonadaceae bacterium; assembly: GCA_036559945.1. Classification (GTDB taxonomy): domain Bacteria; phylum Acidobacteriota; class Blastocatellia; order Pyrinomonadales; family Pyrinomonadaceae; genus UBA11740. The sequence goes on along the minus strand of DATBSG010000153.1, from coordinate 6,722 downwards.
GCAGTCCAAATTCATAAAGCAATCCGGTAGTAACCCGAGTGCACGACGTTCATCGTCTGCACCGTCAGCATGACCATCAGATGCCGCTTCAATTGTTCCTCGCGGCCAACCGCGCGCAGCTTCAACTGCGCCGCACGTTCGATCATCAATTCCAGGACATGGTCGATCGCGTAGCCGTGTACGCCCGTTCCTTCTGAGACAAGCTGCTGCACCTCGGGCGCCACCCGTCGCAGGAAACTCGCCGCCGTCTCCCGCGAACGATGACGCGGCTCGCTCGAAAAAATTCGTCGCAGGTCATTGTCGAGATATGCGGGCCATTCAAACGCGTACTTTTCGCGCTTGCGGTCATAGTGTTCGCGTAGGGTGAGGCGAATCTCAGGCAGGGTTTCGACCTTTTTTCGCACGCGATTTCTTGGGCGCGTGCCGGCGATCTCATTCAAGAGTTCGTCGACGTACTCGAGCTTGCGCAGCGCCGGCCAACCGCGATAACGACGCCGCCAATTCGAACGCGGCTGCAACCACACGGCGAATGTCTCAGCAAAGTCTTCAGCCGGATGGGCCTGCGCGTACCACGCGTCTAAATTCAAAACGTAACGGCGGCTGTTCGGTTTTGGCTTGTATGACGGCGGATACTTTTGCGTGAACGATCCGAACGTACGCATCCACTGCCGCTTAAAGTGAAGGCGAAAAGCGTTGTCGATAGCGTGGCCGGCCTCGTGCCGCAGAATGCGCATGCATTCAACATCGGTGCCGCCTTCAACTTCACGCATCAATTTGCGTTCGAGCTTCATCAAGCGCGGATGCGCAAGATAAAAAGGAATGGCAAAGCCGGGCACACCGTCCGGCGTGAACCACTCGGCCGAAAGCCAGACGTGCGGCTTGAATCGAATGCCGCGGTCGTTCAGTTCGCTATAAAGACGTTTGATGTGCAGCTCGATGAACGAGCCTTTGATTTTTATTGGCAGGTCGCAGATGCGTGTGTCGAGCAGCCGTTCATCGGAGATGAGGCTCCATTTGAATCGCATCGGCACGCGCAGGATTGTAGCTCCGGATCAGCTTTACTCGCTACCGAAATTGCGCGACGTGAACTTTACAGCGCGGCTAACCGTTCGCCAACGATGCGCGGAACGAAGTTGGAAAAATTATTGCCCGCGTCGAACCTCGCTGTTAGAATCAGCGGCGCGCGTCCTTTAAGACGCACAAACGATCAAGATCATTCATCAGGGAGGCAATCAAATGAGAGCACGACTTTTCTTAGGCTTCATGATTCTTTGTTTCGCGAGTTCAAGCTGCTCTGGAAGAATCACCTGGCACGTTCGATCAAATTTACTGTCCGTCCTGATGGGACAAGAATGCCTGGAAGACTGACGCGTTCTTCGGCAATCCCTTGACCGGATTTACCTGGCCATAATTTCGAGACAGGGCGCTGACAAACGAGGAGCTGCCTGGCCGGGTCACCGTGGCAGCTCCGTTTTGTGAATGGAATGATTGGACCGCGCGCCAAAAACGCGCGTAAGTCTTTACTGCTTGTTGAAGACGAGTGTCGAGTCCGTCGTCCCCCGTTGACTCTCGCGATGACGTGTCACCGTCAGGGTTTTGCCATCGTCAGACAACGAGAGTTTATCGACGCTCGTGAACTTAAAGTCGTTGCCATTGAAGTTGCCGGCACGAACGGACGAAAGCTCAAGCGTCTTCCCGGTCCAGGTCGCTTTGGTCGTATTTGTTCCGCCCATCGCCTCAGCGGTAGCTTCCTTGCCGTCGAGGGTATAGGTCTGGGGACCAGCCGGCCCGCGCCCCTGCCCGCCGCCACCACCGCCGGGACCGCCACCTGCCGGTGGTTGGCCACCTGCGATTTTCCATTCGATCGAAATGTTCTTGTCGTCCTGAGTAATGACGCAGGTCACTGACTCAGCGTTAGCCATCCGCTGATCCAACCCCTGGCTTTTCGCCTTGTCCAAAGTCCAGGTTCCTGAGAAATTCGGCGAATCACCTGTCGCGGCTAGCGCCGCAAGGCTGAGAAAAGCCGTCAATCCTGCGATTAAGAAAAGTCTTTTCATTGAGAAATCCTCCGTAAAATTTTGTAAATCACCCGTTATTGTCAACGCGATCAAGTTTTAAGACGCGAAGCGCTGCGGTTTGGTTACGAAAGGTCGGGGCCGGCTTCGGACGACGGGCTGCTGGCATGAACCGCCGAACCGTCCAAAAAGCAACTTTTTGGTGTGGCGGCCGCATCTTGACTCTGATCTGAGCGAAACTTAGAATTCGACATTCGATTCGTGTCCGCGCGTCTCGTGATTCAACACTGAGGGTAATCTTAAACCTTCCCGAACCGTTAGCAGGAGTATTCGTTATGTCTTTCCGCAATTCGAGCTGTGTGGCCGTCGCTTTCTTAACTTTTGCTTTTGCTGCTTCCGCGGCCCTGCCGCAACAGCCCAAGCGACGCGAACAGGATCCTTCCGAAAAACCCCGCAACGTGAAGCCGGAGGTGAAGAAGGCTTACAAAGACTGGCTCGAAAAAGACGTCGCTTACATCATTACCGACGAAGAGCGGAAAGCCTTCAAGAAGCTCGAGACCGACGACGAGCGCGAACATTTCATTGAAGAGTTCTGGCGCCGGCGTGATCCCGATCCGGACACGGATGAAAACGAATATCGCGAAGAGTATTACGAGCGCATTGCCTATGCGAACGAGCACTTCGCGTCGGGCATTCCCGGATGGAAAACCGATCGCGGCCGCATCTGGATCATGTATGGGAAGCCCGATGAGACAGAAACGCATCCGTCCGGGGGCTCATACAACCGCGAAACTTACGAGGGCGGCGGCACTACTTCGACTTATCCGTTTGAGCGATGGTTCTACCGGTATCTTCCGGGCGTTGGATCCGGGATTGAGATTGAGTTCGTAGATCCGACAGGCAGCGGCGAATATCGTATCGCGCGCAACCCGGACGAAAAGGACGCGCTGCTGAACATTCCCGGAGCGGGTTTAACGCTCGCCGAAGAAATGGGGCTGGCGGACAAGAGCCAGCGCGTTGCTACTTTCGGCGGAATTGGCAACCCGAATTACACGCGCGAGCAGGACAGCCCGTTCTCGCGTTTGCAACTCTTGGCTGATCTAAGTCGTCCGCCGCAGATCAAGTTCAACGATCTGGCTTCGGCAGTGAACACGCCGATCATCGAAGATAACCCACTGAATTTTGACGTGCGCGTGGATTTCTTCCGCCAATCCGATGAGCGCGTGATCACGGCCTTTACGATTCAGACTGAGAACAACAACCTTGTGTTTCAGGACAGCGGCGGGTTGCAGCAGGCGCAACTGAATATCTTTGGAAAGATCACGCACGTATCCGGACGTCGCGCCGGCATCTTTGAAGATCCGGTGATCACGCGCGCGACCCCCGAAGAATTGGCGGACGCGAAGGACCGCAAGTCCGCTTATCAGAAAGCTGTGGCTTTGGCGCCGGGCCGCTATCGGGTCGATGTGATTGTTCGCGATATTACGTCGGGCGCCACCGGTGTTCGGCACATCGGCTTTGAGGTTCCGAAATACGATCCAAACAAGTTGTCAACCTCGACGCTGATTCTCGCGGCGAAACTGGAAGGTCTCGGCGATCAGCCTGCCGTGGGCATGTTCACCATCGGCAACGTTAAGGTGATTCCGAACGTTTCGGGAACCTATCATCGGGGCGCGCCGATCGGCATTTACATGCAAATCTACAACGCCGGAATCGATCAGACCACGCTGCGTCCGTCTGTCGATGTTGAGTACGCAGTGTTGAAGGACGGCAAAGAGCTCGGCAAACAGGCGGAAGACTGGCATGGCAGCAGTGACTTAGGCCAGCGTCTGACACTTACGCGACTACTTGACTCGCGCGGTTTGAATCCAGGCGATTACGCGATCGAAGTTCGGGTGCGCGATCGCGTCAGCGGCCAGAGCCTGGTGCAGTCAGCAAAGTTCACCGTGGCGCAATAATTAAGCGTTAGTTTCGCTTAATAAAATCGCGAGACTGGCTCAATCAGGCCGCTCGCGATTTTTGTTTGCGCCGATTGGAAGTCGAGGGCCCTGACCAACCGCTCATCGGGTGCTAGAATCAACCTACAGTGCAGATCGTTCAACTGACTGGATTATCGCAGGCGGAAGTGTCGCAGTTCGTCGAACAACACGGCGCGCCGGCGTATCGCGGCCGCCAGATTTTTTCGGCCATCCAACGGCGACGCGTGCGTACGTTCGATGAGATCACTGACCTGCCGAAAGAGTTCCGCGCGAAGCTGAGTAAACACGCCGCGATTTCAACGCTTACGCTGGAATCTCAATACATCTCGACCGACGGCACGCGGCGTTACCTGATGAAGACGCACGACAGACGCCCGGTGGAAACCGTTTTCATTCCCGAAGAGCGGCGCGACACGATCTGTTTCTCTTCGCAATCCGGTTGTCCTCTGCAATGCACGTTTTGTTTGACGGCGCAGCTTGGTTTGTTACGGAATCTCACGGCCGGTGAAATTGTCGAGCAGATTATCGTCGCGCTAAACGATGCGCATGGCGTGGGCGTGAAGAGCACCCCGCGCGAGATGCTCGCGCGGGGACCCCGCATGCCTCCGCGCGGCACGAACCTCGTTGGCATGGGTGCGGGCGAGCCGTTTCTGAATTTCGACGCATTGATGAAGGCAATTCGCATCATGAGTGACACGGAAGGTTTGCACATCGTGCCTAATCGCATCACGGTTTCCACTGCCGGAATCGCGCCACGCATCCGTGAGCTTGCGACGATTCCCGATCGCCCTCATCTGGCAGTTTCACTTGCGGCGCCGACCGACGAACTGCGCAACGAGTTAATGCCGATCAATAAGAAGTGGCCGCTGGAAGAACTGCTCGACGCGTGCAAGGAATTCGAGAAGTCTCTGAAGCCGGGCGAGCGATTCACATTCGAGTACGTCATGCTAAAGGGCGTAAATGATTCAGACGAGCAGGCGCGGCAACTGGCAAATTTGCTGAATCGTCACGGCTTGCGCGCGAAAGTGAACTTGATTCCGCACAATCCGGCCGAGCCTTTGCCGTATCAACCTTCATCGGCGACGCGGGTCGAAGCATTCCGCGAAATTCTGGAATCCAAAGGCATCCACGCGTTCGTGCGGAAACCGAGAGGCCGCGACATTCTCGCTGCGTGTGGGCAATTAGCGGCGCGAAACGCGTCCGACAACGCTCGGGTTTCGATTCCATAGCAACCGCGATAGAATCCCACGCCATCAAAAGCACCGAAACTCTGCAATCGATATGAAAAGAACAGGTCACTATTTTATGTTCAACGCGCTGGCAGTTGCCTTGCTGTTGGCATCGACTCCAGGTTTTTCGGCCGCACCGGCGCCGGAACCAAACATCAGCGTGGTCGGGTATTCTTCGACGGACAAGGCCCAACGCGGCAAGCCAATGCGCGTGGCAGTCGTAATCGATATTCCGTCGGGCTATCACATCAATTCGAATCGGCCGCTGGAAAGTTATTTGATTGCGACGAGTGTAAAAGTCGAAACATCAGACGGGTTGCGCAGCGGTCCGGTAGCTTATCCTCGGCCGCGGTTGCGCACGTTCACATTCTCGAAAAAGCAATTGTCTGTTTATGAAGGCCAGGCGCGTCTCAAGTTTACCGTGACTGTTCCGGCTAATTACTCGGACGATTCGGCGAAAGTAAAAGCGCGCGTGCGACTGCAGAGCTGCAATGATGAGGTTTGCTTCCCGCCGAAAAACTACGATGTAGAACTGAAAATCGACGTCGTGGGAGCAAATGAGCGTGTGCGCCAAACTAACGGATGGGCTTTTCGCTAGGTTGGAGCGCCGAAACCTGTGTCGGCGGTTCGCGAGCATCTTGCTCGCTGGTTTCACTACGACATTCGTCCGATTACCGACATTAATCGTCCAACGCGGCCATAGAGCGCCTTTTCACGCCGATACGAGAAGAAGAGATCCGTCCGCTCCATCGTGCAAAAAGGTGCGGTGTGAATTCGTTCTGGTACAACCCCGGCGGAGATTAGCTGCTCGCGATTCGCCTTATGCAGATCTATGCGCGCGTGCCCGTCGCGCGTCGGAATGAACAGAGAATCCGTGTCGGGAAAACGTTCTTTGAATCGGCCGATGACATCAGCGCCCACTTCGTAACAGCAGACGTTTGCCGCCGGTCCGATCGCCGCGCGCAGGTTTTCAAGCTTCGTTCCGTATTCGGCTTTGAGTTGTTCGATTGCTCGTACAACGATCGATGACGAAGTGCCGCGCCACCCCGCATGGACAGAGGCAAAGGCGCCGGTGTTGGAGTCGCCGAGCAAAATCGGAACGCAGTCGGCAGTCTTGACGGCCAAAAGAATCTTCGGCGTGTCGCTGATGAGTGCGTCGCAATACTGATCGTCGCCGAGCACGCCCGGCTTTGGCTTCGCGTCCGCTTCGTCTTTGACGATGCGGAGGTCGGCGCTGTGAAGCTGCCAACAACCGGTGAGCGTCCATTCGCCGTCGAAGAGTTTTAGAAACCGGCGGCGGTTCTCGTAAATATTTTCGGCCGAGTCTTCATTGAAGCCGGCGAGGTTTAAATCGTCTTTCGGCATCGGGCTGACGCCGCCGAGCCGAGTTGAAAACGCATTTGTGAACCCGTCGCGTTCGAGTGGTTCACAAATCAAAGCGCGCACACCATCGCGCTCGCGCCAGAAAAACCCGGCGTCTTGGAGTGCGCCGTCAGTCG
>DATBSG010000152.1:0-7891 GCA_036559945.1 Pyrinomonadaceae bacterium | reverse complement strand
GGTGCGGCATGCGCGTCAGATCGGTGACGTATTTCAAGCCGTCGATTGTCTTGCCCAGTGCGATCGTCAGCTTTGAGGTCGATTCACGAAAGGCGCGCGACTCGATCACTTCGCGCAGAAAGATTGTTTCGCGGCGCGGATTCGGAACTTCAATGCCGACGTGCGGCTTGCCAGGCATGCGATCGATGCGAATCGATTCAGCTTTCAAAGCGAGACATAGATCGTCAACGAGACCAGTGACCCGCGAATACTTCACGCCGGGATCGGGTTTGAATTCGTAGGTAGTGACAACCGGCCCGGGACAAATGAACTTAATTTGGCCGGTGACGTTGAACTCGCGGCATTTCTCGGCAAGCTTCGTGGCCATGCTGAGTAGTTCGTCGTCGGCCTGCTCGCGACGCATCTGCGCTTCGTTGAGGAAGTTGACAGTAGGTAGCTGATAGTCTGAAGGGGCCTTTGTCGAAATTCTGCGCTGATCGAACGGTAGAGACTCACTGCCCGGCGATTCTTTCTTTCGCTTTACCGCCGCCTCGCGCAACATCTCCTGCACCATCGCAGACTCAGCGACCGGAGTCGCTTTGCCACGCGCACCCCAAAGAGATTTCTTTACTGGAGCAGCGGCCGCGCCGGCTGCCGCGGCCATCGCCTTGCCGCTCGTTGCTGCCGAGAACGATTCAAAGGCGGAGGCGATTTCGGCGCTTTCGGGGGCGCGGCGCCCTTGAGCAACAGGATGGCCTTCGCTGTTCACCACTTGCGGTTTTGATGTGCCGTCGCCATTTCCGTTTGCGACCGCGTGATCGAGCTTTTGCTGACGTCGCAATTCGCGGTTTGCCCGACGCGCCAAACGCCACGCGTGGAATCGGACCCGAATCGAGCGCAGGTCTGAAAACTTGCTCGCGAGCGATTGGCCAACTGTCGCAAACGAGAAGTTCGTCGCCAGCAAAACGCCGGTCGCCGCAACCGCCGCGAGCAGGATTGCCGCGCCGATCGTGTTAAGACCGCTGACGAGTGCGCGCGAGATCAAAACACCAGTAAGACCACCCGCGTTGAAGCTGCCGTCAAAAAAGGGTCGAAGATTTGCGAGGCTCAACAGCGCCGCTGATGAGAAGACCAAGATCACAAGTCCCAACAGTCGATAAACCGGCGCATTGATGCGCTTTGAACGGAACCGCCTCCACGCCGCAGCGAGAATCAGAAAGGGAACCAGGTAAGCAGCGAGACCGATTCCCTGAAACAGCGCCGTGGCGACATTCGCGCCCACTGCGCCAATCCAATTCTGCGCCCTCGTTTCACCGGCAGCATTCCAGGAAGGATCATTGGGATGATAGGAAGCGAGACAAAGTCCAAGCAGCAGCGCCGCCGCCACGAGGGCGACCACAATAATTTCGTTCACGCGCGAATTTTTTGGCGCGGGCTCGACTTCGATTTCAGTTGGTATTGCGGCCATTTGAAATCAGTGAGCAGTGGGCTGTGAGCAGTGAGCAGAAAAGCCAGTTGCTCTTACTCATCACCCATCACTCATCACCTGTTTTTTTAAGTTGCACGTTTCGATAACAAATACTCTTTGATGAAATCGTCGATGTTGCCGTCGAGCACGGAATCAACATCGCCCTTTTCTAGTTTCGTGCGCGCATCTTTTACCAGCCGGTACGGCGCCAGCACGTAATTCCGAATCTGCGAGCCAAACGAGATGTCCTGCTTGTTCGCTTCCAGCTCTGCTGTCTCTGCCTTGCGCTTCTCCACTTCCAGTTCATACAAACGCGAACGCAAAACCTGCATCGCTACGGCGCGGTTCTGATGCTGCGAACGCTGGTTCTGACACGAGACGACGATGCCGGTGGGCAGATGCGTGATGCGCACTGCCGAATCGGTGACGTTGATATGCTGTCCACCCGCGCCACTCGAACGATACGTATCAATTCGCAAATCCTTTTCGTTGATGTCGACTTCGATGTCTTCGTCAATTTCCGGATAAACGAATAGCGAAGCAAACGACGTGTGGCGGCGCGCGTTCTGATCGAACGGCGAGATGCGCACCAAACGATGTACGCCGGCTTCAGCCGACAAAAGACCGTACGCGTATTCGCCTTCGACTTTGAAAGTCACGCTCTTAATTCCCGCTTCCTCGCCCGGCTGATAATCGATGACCTCAGTTCGAAATGCGCGCCGCTCAGCCCATTTCAGATACATCCGCAGAAGCATCTCAGCCCAGTCCTGCGACTCCGTGCCGCCGGCGCCGGGGTGGATCGTGCAGATCGCATTGCGCGCGTCGTTCTCGCCTGACAAAAGCATCTCCGTTTCTGCTTCGCCGATTTCATGTCCCAAGCGGCTCAACAGTTGACGCAGCTCGTTCAAAGAGCTTTCGTCTTCTTCCGCGAATTCAAAGAGCACACCCCCGTCGGAAATCTCGGTCTCGAATTTCTCCTGCCGCTGAATCACCCGTTCCAAACGGCTGCGTTTCTGCAAAAGCCTCTGCGCGTCTTCCTGATTCGACCAAAAGTCGGGCGCGGACGCCTTCGTTTCAATCTCGCTTAACTCAGTTCGCTTGGCCGGGACATCAAAGAAACCTCCCGAGCTGATCGACGCGCTTCTTAAGGCCGTCGTATGAATCGCGCAGTTCCTGAATTGATGATGATTCGTGCATCGTTGTGCGGGGCAGTAGCCCGACCGTCAGGGAGGGCGTGTTCCCGAACGACGCCCTTGCTCACGCGCGGGCTACTGCCTCTTTCTCCTTGTCATAAGTGTCGCTGAAATAACTCCCAAGCTGATCAGCGCACAGCCATAAACGAACACATCGCCGTGACGTGAATAAAAAGTTGATTGTCCACCGCTCCTGCTCACCGTCCACGTACGTACCGCTTCCTGAAAACCCGGTGTTGTATCCCAGACCGATCCATTCGAACTGATGTAAGCGCTGATGCCGCTATTCGTCACGCGAAGCATGTCCCGATCGTTTTCTACTGCGCGAAAGATCGCGTTGGCTAAGTGTTGACGCATCACCGGCGTCGGTCCCAGATACCCATCGTTCGAAATATTGATCAGCACGTCAGCGCCTTCGTTTGTGAACGCGCGCGCAACTCCGGGATGCGCGGCTTCGATGCAAATAAAAACCCCGGCGCGAAGCGCGCCGAGGGGCATCAGCGTATACGAACTGCCGGGCGTGAATTCGCCGACGATACTCCGCACCGAACCCGAGCCCGGTAGCCAGCGGGGCAGCGGCACGTACTCGCCAAACGGCATCAGGCGAATCTTATCATACTGCGCGACTTTCTCACCCTGCTCATTTACCAGAATTGCAGAATTCGACGAGCCGCCGTTCGGCGCCGGCTCAAGCGAATTCAGCAATACTGAAGTTTGATTCGCGCGTGCGAAGTTGGTGATCGTGGTTTGCAGTTCGGAGTCACGAGAGTAAGCAAAATTCATGGGTGACTCAGGCCAGATGACGAGGCGGTGCTCAAACCTCCTCGCGGAATCATTGGCGAGTGCTGTTTCACTTAATTCCACATGGCGCTCCAGCAGTTGCCGATAACCGCTGTTGCCGACGTCGAACATTGGAACGTTCGGCTGAATACCAACAACCAGCATGTCCTTCGCGAAATCAATTGCTGGTGAGGACTCATAAGACTTTGGATTTGAGAGAACAACGATTACGACTACTACGACGAAAACCAGGACGCTGACTATCAGCGAATGATGACCGCGTCGGACAAGTACGAACGCAAAGGCGGCACTCGTTAACACGATTAAGAAGGTGACGGTATGAACTCCGCCGACCTTCGCTAACTGAATCATCGCGGGATGACGTGACCAAATCATCATGGGATGAAATGCTTGTGAATAGCCCAGCGCGTTCCAGTCTAATCCGGTAACTGCTCCGCGAAGCCAATCAAACGCCACCCACAGAATCGGCGCGGCGAAAATCGCAGCGCTGCCAAATCGCTTTACGACTCGTGAAACGCACGCACAGGCCAGCGCCGGAAAGACTGAAACGAATACGACCGGAAGCAGCAACAGCGGATAGGCGAGCCGCGCCGAAACACCGCCGTAATGAATCATCGGATAGGTCAGCCACCAGCACGTTCCATAAAAGAAGATCGTCCCCCAAATGAGCCCGAGCAGAAATGCAGTGCGATTTCTGGAAGCCTTCATCACCACAAACAGCAAAGGCGCCAATCCGATCCAGGCCAGCCACCAGATGTCGAAATTTGGAAACGCGAGAACGAGCAGCAGCGCCGATCCCGAAGCCAACGCGGTTTCGCGGACTGACGGCACGCTTGCGCGAAAGGACGTGAGGAAAGGCGGCCACCGACGTCCGTTCGTCGCATCGGCCGCTAACGCTTCGTTCATGCGACGCAGTTTAGCAGAAGGCCCTGGCTGAAGTTTGAATTCTAGACCGGGACTTTCCTGGAACTGATTTTCTGGAAATCGCGCCCGCGAAAATATTTTTTGCGCCCCGTTCCAAAAACGCGACGAACGACTGACTTTGAAAGCCCGATTCACAAATTGCGTCACTTCAAAGTGACAAATTCCGTCGAACTGACCGAACGTGACAGAGGTGGTCTTCTACGACCACAGCACTAGCGGTCAAGTTGCGATGCATTGTGCGGCGACGAATTATCTTCCAGAACCGTAATACGTTTATTGATGCCCTAAAATGCGGGGAGCCCGGTCATTTCTGACCGGGCTCTTGGTTTGGGGGGATTAGACTGAAGGATCGCTCGGCGGGCGGCTGGCGCAGCGGCTTGCAGCGCTCAGAGAAGTGATGGCGGCGGGGGCACGTTTCATTTCGTGCTTGCCGTCCTCGTCTTCAGCACTTGCCGTGCCACGACGAGCGAAGAGCAAAGAGCAAAGTGCAAAGCGCCAGGAGTTTCAGAGCAAAGCGCGAAAAGCGAAGAGAATGCAAAAGTGCGAAAACCGCTTTTGATGACTAACAAGATCGAAAAAGAAAAAGGGCAAAGCGCATCGTACGCTTCGCCCTTTGCTCTTCGCGCTTTGCCGCCGCTAGGGTCTTCCGAGCGTGACCTGTCTTTGCAGGGCGATCGCTTCCTGATTATTTGGGTCAATGGTCATGGCACTCGCGGCATACTTGCGCGCTTCGCCCAGGTCGCCGCGCTCAAGAAAGATTCGGCCCAAAAGAATATGAGCGTCGATCAGCGGATGACTATTCTCCCAGAAAATCGCCGTCTTCAGTGCAGCAATCGCAGCTTCCTGATCCCCGCGTCGCTGATTGATTTGGCCGCTGAGCAGATAGCTTTCGGCGTTCGTGGGTTCAATGATCAGAAGCTTCCGAATTTCAACTATCGCTTCGTCGTCGCGCCCCTGTTGATAAAGGTCCTTAATTTTGTTGAGCGCTTCCTGCGCGTTGTCAGCTTTGGCGGCGTCAGTCGCTTGCCTGCGGCCGAGATCCGTCAGATCAACCTGATTAAGCACGTCACGCGATCGCGGCGCGAGATTCTGGATCGTCTGTGACTTCTGCCATTCCGTCTGCCATTTCGCGTAGCTTGTTTGCAGGTAAACGCGTGCTTTGTTGTCGGCAGCGTTTGCAGGTTCTGACTTGCCCGCGCGCTCCTGCACCTTTGCGAGCAGGAAGTACGCTTGTCCGTCGCGCGGATCGGCGGCTACCACATGCTCGAGTTTGTCAGCCGCTTCGGAATATTTTTCGTTCAGGAACAGTGCGTAACCGTAATTGAAGAGCACGGTGATGTCATCGGGCGACGAATCGGCGGCGCGGGAAAGCAGAGTAATGGCTTGCGACAGTAAACGCGTCTTTTCTTCAGGTTTCTTTTCGGCGCGCGCCGCCTCGATTGAAACAGCGCCGGCGTTGTTGTAGACGGCTACGAGCGGCATGACTTTTTCATCCGCCAAGGGAAGCAGCACTTCGAGCGCTTTCTTGACCTCGCCGGTCTTCCAATACGCCAGGCCGGCGTAGAACTGCGCTTCGCCGTAATGCGGTTCTTTCTTTTGGACCATCGCGAAGTACTCGGCCGCTTCTTTCAGTTGCCGCTGCGCGAAATAAAACTGGCCCAGTTCAAACGCGGCCTGGGCATAAACGGCGCCTCCATTCGCTTTCGCGTACAGCTTCATCGCGTTCTTCAGGTAAATCGGTCGCGTTGGATCGTTTGCGGCGGTCAGGAGACCCTTCATGAAAGCTTCGAACGCCTGGGGCGGGACTCTGGTCGCTTCCTGCACCAATTGATTTCGCGAAAAAGAGAGCGCCTTGTCGCGTTGAAACAGGATCTGGTAGGCAAGCTCGCCATTCATCTTTTGCAAATCGGTTGCGGTGCCGCCGAAATCGTAGACACGCGGCGCCCACGAGCCCTCGAAGATATCTCCGGCCATGCGCCCCTCGTTGATGCGCACAACGCGCGCTTCGCCGGAAATGGCTGCCAACTTTGCTTCAGCGCCGGCGTTCGGTTTGTCGGTGGATGGTGCCGGCAGGGTCACGTTGAAGTTCCCGATGACAATTATCGATGCCTTAAGCTCGCGGCCAATTTTTATCGCGGTGGCGCGCGACGGCAGCACCGTGAGTGGTAGGTGCAGTCGTTGAAACGCGACGGCTCGCTCGTCGCTTGTCGCTACAATCAGGCCGGGCTTATTCAGCAGGCTGGAGAGCGAGTCGGCGAAACTCTGGCCGATCCAGTTGTACTCCGGATGATTGGAAAGGTTCTCAAATGGAAACACCACGACTGTTTCCGCAGTCGTGGTCTGCGCCCAAGCCGTGGACGAGTGCAGTGCCGAAACAGCAAAAATTGCGATTATCGATAAGAAACTTCCTATTAATCTATTCATCAGCAAAAACCTTCTGAAACACTCAGGAAAATTCGATGCCCGTATCTTAGCAGCGGTTGGACGGCTGAGGCGAGCGTGTGGGGTGCTTTACTGCGGCGTCCCTTCAATGACCACTAACTGATTGTCAATGCCGACGACACCCTTGATCGATCGGATGACGCGCTCGACTCGCTGCTTGAGTTCGACCGATCGAACTGAGCCGACTATCGTCACCCGGCCGCCTTCAACGATCGTGCTCACGTCGAGCTCTGCAAGCGCAGCATCGCTTCTCAAAACTTTATCGATCTGCGCTTGAATCGTAGCGTCGTCAGGCGTCGCGGCCACCACTTCAGCCGTAGGTTCCGGCGATTGCGTGGCTGGAGTGGCGGCCGTCGTCGGGCTCGGCGAAAGCGTGGGCGACGATTGCATCGTCGCCGAGCCCGCGGGAACAGTTTGCTGCGCGTTGAAGGTTGAACTCATCGGATCGTATGGCCGGCTGGTCAGGAACAGCGCGACGAAGGTAGCCAGGGCAGCGGCGGCGATCACGCTCAGAGCAACCCAGACCTCGAAATTGCGTTTTGGCGCGTAGGCTTTCGTTGCGGGTCGGTAACGGCCGGAGGAAGTTTCAACGACGATGCGCTTTCGCGGTGATTGGTCGCGCGACATTTCAACAGCCGATTATAGGTTACTATTCAGCAGGTTGTAAGTTTCCTTTGCGTCTGCCGCCAATCTGCGCAAGCCTTGCTCTCATTAACGTTCTAACATTAGCGCAATCATTGTTGCGTGCTTATTGAACCGTGGAGGATTCAAAATGCTAAGACATGTCAAAGGGTTGTTCGCGCTTCTTATCTCCGTCGCAACCGCGACCGTTGCCGTGGCGCAAACATCAGAACAAACGACGACTGCGCGCGACCGCCAGTCGGTTAACATTACCGTCTACAACTCTAATTTAGGTTTAGTGCGCGAGACGCGCCGCTTGAATTTGCCGGCGGGTCGCATCGCTTTGCGCTTCGCGGATGTGACGGCACAGATTCGGCCTGAGACGGTGCATCTGGCTTCGCTTCTGTCGCCGACGGCGCTGCGAATTCTGGAGCAAAACTATCAGTACGATCTTTTGAACCCG
>DATBSG010000151.1:0-3198 GCA_036559945.1 Pyrinomonadaceae bacterium | reverse complement strand
TTGATGCGCACGATGATTCGATCCGGTGGCGGCAGACAGTGCAGCGCGAGGGACTGCAACTGTTGGCGAGCAGTCCGCGACATCTGCTGGTCGGAGTCGGCATGGATTCCATCAAAGCGCACTGGCGTGAGTGGGGCCTGTTCGATAATGGCCGCATTCCGATGGGCCACATGCATTCAGACTATTTGCAAATTGCGCTCGAGCGCGGTCTACCGGCCCTGCTGGCGTGGCTGGTTCTGATGGGACTCTACGCGCGCATGTTGTGGCAATTGCAGCGGCGCGTCGCGAAAGAGAATTGGATCGAGAGAGGCGTCGTGCTCGGCGCGCTCGGCGGATTAGTGGGATTCATGACAAGTGGATTCGTCCATTACAACTGGGGCGATTCAGAAGTCGTGATGATCTTTTATTTGATTATGGGATTGAGTTTGGTTGTTAATCGACGACTCGGTGAAAGAACTTAAACCACAGAGGACACAGAGGGAGATAAAAATGGCTAAGTGCAAAGCGCAAAGAGCTAAGCGGAGCTATCGTTGTCGAATCATTTGCCCATCCGGCCATCACTTGGCACTTTGCCCTTTGCCGGTTTCCTCGGTGTCCTCTGTGGTGAATTGATCTTCACGCCACTTCTTTCGGCACTTCGCTCATCAGCGCCAGGATGTTGCCTTCCGAATCTTTGAAATCCGCGAGCCACAGATCGTAAGTCGGCATCGGCGCGACCAGGTGCGGGTCTAACACAAATTCCACACCGCGCGCTTTGAATACTTCGGCAACTTTTTCGATATCATCGACTTTGTAGTAAATGATCGACGCGGGATGATCGAGCTCCGGTCGATCGGCGCGGCCCAGCATGATGCGAATACCGCCGCAGTCGAAAAAAGCCATGCCCGGCGGCGCAGTGAACAGAAACGTCATGCCGAGCATATCGCGATAGAAGGCAATCGCGCGGTCAAGGTCTTTCACGTTCACGAAGATTTGGCCAATTTGCGACAAGGTCGGGCCAATCGGAATGGGCGTAGTCATATTTTGATTCTCCTGTGCGGCTGAGCTTTCGTATAACACGCCGGCTGACGTATTATCAACGCTCTTTTCGAGGATCTGATGAAACAAGTCATACGGTTAGCGGTTTTGTCGGCAACTTTGCTGTTAGTGTCCGGCTTCACCGAATGCTATAAGCCGGTGACGAAGAACCAACTACCGCCGCACATCAAAACCGTCGCGGTGCCGGCGTTTCAAAATCAGGCGCTGCGCTTCAAGATCGAGGACCGGTTCACCGGAGCGGTGATGAACGAGTTGATTCGCCGCGGCCATGGTCTGCGCGTGCAGAGCGAGCGCGAAGGCGCGGACGCGGTGATCGACGGAGTTGTAAAGAGCTTCAATTTCTCAGGCGTGCTGCTTGACGACAAAGGGCGCGCGCGGATTTTTGAAGTGACCATTACCGCGGCGGTCACGGTGCGAGATCAGCACGAGAACCGCGTGCTTTACGACAATCAGAACTTCGTCTTTCGCGGTGAATTCGAATTCGCCAACGATCCGCGCAACTTCTTCAACGAAGAAGACCCGGCCGTGATGCGCATGGCGCGCAGCTTTGCCGAATCGATCGTCTCCACATTGGTGAATGGATTCGGTGTGAAGGAATAAATGCCCGTTCGCACCCGCAAAGATCTTCATCAATCGCTAAAGCAAGGAAAAATTGAGCCGATCTATTTTCTGTTCGGTGCGGAAGACTTTCTGCGTGACCGGGCGGCGAACGCGATCGCCGACGCGGCGTTGAGCGAAACGCTGTTGCGCGAATTTAACGATTCCAGTTTTGGTTTGCGGACGGGCGATGTGCGGGACGCGATTGCCGCTGCCGAACAACTGCCGATGATGTCGCCCCGGCGCGTCGTGCGAATTAACGATTTAGCGAAACTGAACGAATCCGATGAAGAAATCCTGCTCGATTACCTAAAGCGGCCGGTTGAAAGTTCTGTGGTTATTTTCAATTCCGACGACATCGACAAGCGAAAGAAGCTTGCGAAGAAGTTGATGGGCGGCGCTGCTTTCGAGTTCGCGCTACTGAATAACCCTGAACTGCTGAATTGGGCGAAGTCGTATCTGCATGAATTGAAAGCCGAAGCCTCACAGCCTGTACTCAACCGCCTCGTCGAATTGGTCGGCTCTAACGTACGGATGCTGACGAATGAACTCAGCAAACTGGCTGTGGCCGCATTGCCGTCGGGCTTGATCACCACTGACCTGGTCGAAGAATTGGTCGGCCGGTCGCGCGAATTGATGAATTGGGAATTGACCGATCAGATGCTGTCGCGCAATCGCGCCGGCGCTTTGCGAACTCTGAAGCACTTGCTGGACGACGGCGCGCCGCCCGTCATGCTGATCGGCTTGATTGCCAGCACGTACCGGCGCATGGCGCTCGCGCACGCGCTGCTTTCAAAAGGCTCGCCTCCAAAAGAAATCTTTCGACAGGTGCCCATGCCGCCTTTCCGGCAGGGCAGTTATTTGCAGATGCTGAACCGGACGGACGGCCGTAGACTGGCGGGTAACATCGTGAGGATCGCGGAAGCGGACGTCGGCATCAAAACTTCCCAAGCCACGCCACGAATGCAGGTTGAGCTACTGGTCACCGAATTAATGAACTAGCAATTTCACTTCGCGTCGGGCGGCACAGCCTTCTCGTTTTCATTCAGGAAACGATCGAACCAATACAACTGCCAGTTCACACTCTCGACCAGATGCTTCGGTTCGCCGGTGCGCGTGAGGTTGTGGTTCTCGCGCGGGAACATCACGATCTCGGCCGTCACGCCGAAGTGTTTCAGCGCGCGAAACCATTGCTCGCCCTGCTCGATCGGCACGCGGAAATCGTTGTCTGAATGCAAAATGAGAGTTGGTGTCTTCACGTTCTTCGCATACTTCAAAGGCGAGCGGTCCCAGTAAAGATCGAATTTCTGGAAAAGGTCGCCGTTGAAATCCGGCGTGTGGCCGTAAGCGCCGTCGCGCGTGCCTTCGTCAGAAATAAAATTCACGACGCTGCGCAGCGTGACCGCGGCTTTGAATCGATCCGTGTGGCCCACGATCCAATTCGTCATGAAGCCGCCGTAGCTTCCGCCCGTGACGCCCATGCGCTCCTGATCGATCCACGGATAGCGTTTCAGCGCGGCGTCGAGGCCGTTCATGATGTCGATGTAATCTTTGCCGCCCCAC
>DATBSG010000150.1:0-4822 GCA_036559945.1 Pyrinomonadaceae bacterium | reverse complement strand
GCGGCGCGTCAGGAGAGATGTGAAAAGCTGGCCGCTTTAGTGGCGCAGACTTTAGTCTGTGAAGCTGGCTCACCGGATCACGGACTGAAGTCAATGCCGCTCCCAAAGATCGAGCGCGCCGCGCTGAGCCCGGGCATGCGTCGCGATCAGCCAGGCCGTTACGCGCGGATCATCCTGCGCCTGCCCCACGAACGAATCGCAGTGACGGGAACCGTGGCGCAGAGCGATATGCGGAATGTCGATGCGCTTTTTTCTTCGGCGCTGCTTTGGTTTCAAAGGATGCTGGAGTCGCCGAAGCGTCCGCACATTCACAGACTCTTGCTCGTTGTCGAACACGAAATACTCGACGCTGCACGGCAGAGGCATGTGCTTCTGCGCGATGCATTTCGCGATCGCATCGCACTGCTCGAAATCGATGACGATTGGCAGCAAGTGACGCAGGTCGCGCCGTTTCAGCGAAAGCATCTTTGGCGAAAGCGTCTGACTCGCTTTCCGCCTGTTAACGAAGTCGAACCGAGCGCTCGACCAACCGACATCATCGCGCGTGCACCGGAAGCGATCGACATCGTGACTTCCCGTCATGGCCAGACGCTTCGCTACCACGGTCTGCCGTTCGCGCGCGTGCGGCGCGTGCTGGATCAGGACCGAATCTGGTTTGGGATTGAAGGATCGCGACGGCGTCTGCTCGACGGTTTTCATCAGCAGGATTGGGCGAAACTGTTTCGCGATCTGGAAAACTATCGAAGCGAGCACTGTCGCGATCGTCGTCATTGGTTTTATCGCGCTTCGGGCGAAGCGTGGCTCGAATCAATTCTGCGGCGGGACATCACTAAGCTCGATCCGGGATTGATAATTGCACCGCTACACGCGCAATTCCGCACCTCGCACGGCGGACCAACAGGCGCACGGCCAATTGATCTATTGGCGCTGCGGCACGATGGACGGCTGGTTGTGATCGAATTAAAGGTCAACGAGGATCGCGAGCACGTCTTTCAGGGAGTCGATTACTGGAGGCGGGTGGAAGCGCATCGCCGCCGCGGCCACATCAGCGCCGCGAAACTGTTCGGCAACCGCGAGATCAGCGACGAGTCGCCACTGGTCTATCTGGTCGCGCCCACACTTCACTTTCATCCCTCGTTCCGCACGCTGGCGAGAACCATCGCGCCGGACATCGAGATTTATCGATTCGATATCAACGAAGACTGGCGTGCCGGAGTGCGAGTGGTACGCAGGGAACGAGTCAACGGGTGAAATCTTCCGGTCTCCAGACCTCCTACGAAAATAAATTCCCAATCAACGTAAAAATACGTTGACAATCCGAATCGGGTCGTAGTAAGCTCCGCGTCAACGTATTTATGCGTTGATGAATAAGAGGATTGAATGCCACGATTGCCGTCAAAAACTTTTACGGACAAAGAGCTCGATATTATGAAAGTTATCTGGGAGCAGGGTGAGGCCTCGGCACGCGAGATTCAGGCCCGCTTGCCCGGAAATCAGCACTACAACACCGTCCTGACCATTATCCGCGTGCTCGAACGTAAAGGTCATCTCACGCATCGCGCGGAAGGAAAGTCTCATATTTATCGCGCCGTCCATCGACCGGCAAAATCGCGCGGCCGCGTTCTCGGTCACCTTATCGAACAAGTCTTTGGCGGCTCGCCGGCGTCACTGGTCCTGCATTTGGTTGAAACGGGAAGCCTCACCGAAGCCGATCTCCGCAAGGCTCGCGAGCTGCTGGCGACACGCGTCGGGACTGCGCGTAAACCGGGAAAAGGGGGAAAGAAATGAACGGCGTGACCGATTGGATCAGCGCGCTCGCAGACCGAGGCGTTATCGGTTTGCTTGTCTGGAGTTGGCAGTCGCTCGTTTTGCTCACTTGCGTCTGGTTTTTCTTAAGGGTCTCAAGACTCAAATCGCCGGCCCAGCGGTATCGCATCTGGCTCCTCAGTCTGATCGCGTTGGCTGTGTTGCCACTCGCGACGAAACTTGCGCATTCCCTCCCGGAGCTCGGCCAGTTTAATTCCACCTGGAACCGTGTGATTGACGCGCCACGTAAAGCAGTTAATTTCGCTGCGCCACCGAAAGCCAAAGTTCCGTCAACTCTTACGACTTCAAAAGAACCAGAACGGCAGTCCGCAAGGGTGCTCGCCCGTCCCGCCTTATTCGTGATCTGGCTAACCGGAATGCTGCTTGCGCTTTACCGCTTGAGCAGAAACCAAATCAGCCTGTGGTTAGTGCGCCGGAGGGCAAGGGAGATCTTGCCACGCGAATTAGATCTGCGGGCATTGCCGACGCGCATTCGCCTGCGGGCTTCGAATGAAGTTGATTCTCCCCTGCTTTGTGGGGTTTTCCGGCCGGCGATTCTCGTGCCCGCAGACATCGCCGAATGGACTACGCCCAGCGAGCGAAATGCGATGATTCAGCACGAGCTCGTTCACGTCGAACGTCTGGATCCGCTGGCGAATTCCTTTCAGAACGTTTTGCGAATCGTTTTCTTCTTCCATCCTCTGGTTCGTTATGCCTGCCATCAGTTGAGTCTTGAAAGAGAGTTGGCGTGCGACGAGCGGGTGATCGCCCGTGGGAGCTGTGCTGAGAGTTATGCCGAAGGGCTTTTGAAGGCCGCGGAGCGCGGGCTAATGCCGAGTGCGAGACAGCAACTTGCATTCTTTTCCACTAAACAGATACTCGAAAGGAGAATTGAAATGATCTTTAAAAGCGATCGGACGCGCGCGGGAGTGCGCAACTGGAAATTCACGATTTTTTCGCCCGTCATTATCGGTTTGGTTGCGTGGTTGCTGATTCCTGCGGGAGTCGCGACGCCGGCGCGGTCACAAACACAGACCTCGCCTGAGTCGCGAGCGAAGATGCAAATCGTGAAAGAACTCGGTGAGCGCAAAGCCTTTGATGACCTGATTGAAATGTCTCTGCACAGTCCGGATCCGGAAATGCGGCGGCTCGCAGTTGTCCAACTAACTCAGTTGGAAGGCGACGGCAGCACGCAGGCCATGATCGACCTTTACAACAAGACTGACGATGCTCAGGTCAAAATCATGGTGACGGATACCCTCGCGAGAATCAGCGAGATCGAACCCTTAACGAAGATCGCCCTGACCGCAAAAGACCCCGAGGAAAAACAGCGCGCGTTGCGTCGGATCAAGTTCCTCAAACAAAACAGCGAAAGCACCGACGTGCGGAACTTTGATGTCTCTTCGCTGGGCGAGGAACTGAACCAGGTTTCGGCAGAGCCGCCGCCGCCTCCGGCGCCATCACGCCGAATGCCGCCGCCTCCTCCTCCGCGCCCGATGAGATAATTCGCGCGCCGTAATTAAGTGGTCAGCCTTCGATAAATTCCCGGCAACCGTTCAGGCAAAGTCAGCACGTCATCAATGATTGTGTAGCCAATCTCGCCATAAAGATCGCGTAGCTCGCTTTCTGATTCGCGATCGATGGTGATGCAGAACGGCGTGATGCCACGCGTCTTCGCGTTCACCAGAGCTTCGCGCGTGTCCTCCCGCGCGTAACGCGCGTCGCCATAATCGTGATCGTACGGGCGGCCGTCCGACAAAACGATCAGCAGACGCGTGCGGGCTTCCTGCCGCTCGAGCTTGGCCGTCGCATGACGAATGGCGGCGCCCAGACGCGTGTTGTTCTGATAAGTGATGCCGCCGATGCGTCGCATCACTTCGTCGGAGTACTGCTCATTGAAATCCTTCAACACATAGAACTTCACGTTGCGGCGGCCTTCGGACGTGAAGCCGTTGATTGCATAGACATCGCCGACCGCTTCGAGCGCTTCGCTCATCAGCACGAGACCTTCTTTTTCAATTTCGATGATCCGCCGGCCGGGGTGCGTGTAGGGTTGCAGCGGATGACGACCGATGGTGCGCGCGGTCGACGACGATTGATCGAGCAGAAACGAAACGGCTACATCGCGGCGACGGCGCAGACGTTTCGTGTAAATGCGCTCGGATTGTTGACCGTCCGCGCGGCGATCGATAAAAAAATCGACAACCGCGTTTAGATCGTAATCTTCGCCGTCGATCTCATTCGCGATCTTCGTCAGGTTCTCAGGCTTCATCAACTGAAACTGATGGCGAATTGATGAAACCACGCCTCTGTAACGCTCGCGGGTGTCATCGACGAACGCGCGGTTGCCGCGCTTCACTTTCTTTTCAATCACGCGACACCAGGCGACCCGATGGTCGGTCAGTTCGCGATCCCATTCGTCGTAATTGAAAGCGACCTCGCCTTCTTCCAATCCTTGTTCGGGTGTTTCGCCCTCGCTCCATGCTTCGCTGCCGTCGAGTTCGTCGAATTCGCCTTCCGCTTCGGTGTTCCAGGCATTGAACAGCTCGCGCGCATCACGGCGTTGCGGCTGCCGGTCGCGTTCGCGTTGCGACATCATTTCCTGAGCGAGTTTGCTCGCGTCTTCCTGATCCAGTTCGTCGGGAACTTCAATCTGCTGCTCGGCATCCTCCATCGCGATCGATTGAAAGAGTTCGTAAACCCGGCTGGTCGCCATCAACGTGTCCGCCACAGTCGCGCTCGATTCGCCGAGATATTCTGCCACGACTGTTTCAAGCTCCGACACCACCTGGCGATAGAACTCTCGCGCATCCTCCAGGGCGCCGCCGAGCATAGTGATTTGAAACAGAAGCTCGAACGGAACCATCGCCGCCGGCAAATCGACAATGTTCGGTCGCCTGCCTCGCAAATGCGCGCGAATCAGATCGAGATCGCGGTTCAGGCCGCGATATCTCCGTCGCATCTGACGATCGATGCGGCCGTTTTCCAACGTGCCGAAGATGCGCCGGGCAAGTGC
>DATBSG010000149.1:0-21407 GCA_036559945.1 Pyrinomonadaceae bacterium | reverse complement strand
AAAAACTCGTGCGCAGATTCTGGCCGACATCGTTGCTAACGCCGACGTCTCGCGCGCATTTGCGAATCGCGCGTTCGTAACGCTTCATTATTTCGGTTACTTGCGGCGAGATCCCGACCGGGCGGGTTTCCAAGGCTGGCTGCAATTGCTGGAACGGACCGGCGATTTCGAGCGAGTCACCTCTGGGTTTGTGAATTCGATCGAGTACCGCCAGCGGTTCCCATCGTAACGTTCGGCGTGCGCTTTTTTATCCAACCGTAGACCCAGCCATGAGATTCGGCGATCACCGCGACGTCATGGTCAAGTGTTACGCCCGCCAAATCCGCCCGCTTGATGAGAATTCTTTTCCCCGAGGAATCCGTTATCTCGGCGAGCGGTCGAAAATCAATATACCGACTTAAACGACTCGTCTCGGGAAGAGCTGCGACTGCCGTTGCTTGCTCAACCGGACGGTCACTGTAGAACATCGGCGCAAGCCGGGAGGTTTCAGGGCCACCAAACATAATCAGGGGAGCGGAATCGTTGTCGTTAGTAGGCCGTGCCAATAGCGCCAGCTCTTTGATTGGAGTGTCAAGCGGATCCGTCGTTTCATAGGGCTGCGTCAATTTGCTGATCGCAAACAGGCATCCAAAAATCCCAAAGCCAACAACTAACGGCCTCACAAACCGGTGGAAACGATAAAGACAAACCAACAGAGCGCTGATCAGAATAGCCATCGCCGGATATACGGGGATGATGTACGTGCTTATTTGGGTCCTGGCAATTGTGAAAACGACGAATACCAGGACGCCAAGAACCAGAACAACCCATGAACGCGAGTTTTTGGGTGATAAGTTGTCGCGCATGCCTAACGCAATCGCGAATGGCGTCAAGACCCACCATGGCTTGAAGAATGTGACGAACGGATCAAAGTAAAACATATAGCGATGAGTCTTTCCTTCGATTGCGCTAGCGGTTCGCAACAGGACGTGATAGCTGAAATACTCGTTTACAAACGCGCGGCCGTGGAGCACATACATCACTATGTGCCACGGTGTGACGAGTGCAAGCCCAAGCGCACAAGCAAGCCAGAAGTGCTTTTTCCTGCTCGTCGATCTTAGCCGCCCGTCGAACATGGTTGCCAACGCGATGGCCGCAGGCGCGACGATTGCGGCGAAACCCTTGGTCATGAAAGCCAGCGCCGCGGCGGTTGCCGCCGCGTACCACCAACGCGCATCCGAGCGTACTCGCACATAAGAATAAAGTGCGACAAAAATAAAGAACGTCAACATGACGTCCATAATCACCAGCCGCGATGCCTGCACTATCTGAAAAGCCGTCAGCACAATCACCGCGGCAAGCGCCCCAACTGCCGCGCTGTACATTCGGCGCCCTAATAAATAGACGATTGCGACCAACCCGATGCCGGACAAGGCAGATGGGAGGCGCGCCGTGAATTCCTTGACACCGAACACCCTAAAGAATGCGGTCGTCAGCCACAGGTATAAAGGAGGTTTTTCGAACCACGGCTGCGAATTCCAATGAGGTGTAAGCCAATCGCCCGTCTGTAGCATTTCTTTCGACGCTTGCGCGTAGATCGATTCGTCCCAGTTCTTCAATGGGTGCGCACCTAGATTCCACAGCAGCATCACCGTCGCGCAGAGCAGCAGCGCTAGCAAAAGCCATTCCTTCCTCACGATCCTAACTATTCGCTGAATCATGTTCCGGTGAACCAATTTAGCAAGTCCTAGTGTTGACGGTCAGCGCGGGAAGTTCGTTGGTGTTCAGGGATGCTTGCGCAGCTTAATCACTAACCCGCCGCCCAGATATTGAATCGGCACGGTGTACTCGACACGCCCTTCTAAATCTTCGCGCAGGAACTTTTCGATGGCCGGCTTGGCCTGAGTTTCATCTTCAGCATCATCGACGAAGATGAAAGTCGGATGCGCCGAAAGCGCGAGCTGCAAATCTGCATATTCGTTATCGAAATCATGCGCCGCATCGACGACTACCAATTCGGCGGGTTCGGGCAAACTTTGTAGCAATCTCAAATCTTTCTGAATCAACCTCCAGTTTGTAAATCCTCGATCGGTCAACAAGGCTTGAGCTACGTCCAGCGGATACCAGACTGAACCATCGTCGTGCCTTGCATTGGCTCCAAACATATCGATACCCGTGTATTTCGCGTGAGGGCTCGCGCTAAGGTACGCGTCTGCGCTCGACCCCGCACACGTTCCCAGCTCAATTATTGAACTCGGCAAAATGGTGCGAGATATCGCATAAAAACACCGGTATTTGTGCACGAACGCATCGCGTTGAGCCAGATAGTATTCCTGGTCAAATTGTGTGAACGGGCTGTACAAAGGATGTTCTCGCCACGTGCAAGCTCGCAGGTTCTCTTCAAATCGCCTTGCGAACTGGTCACGAGTCAATCGTGATGACGCGAGTCCCTCTACGACAGCTCGCCGTTTCTTATTCCCAGCTTCAATCAGTTCGATCAAGGCGCGCCTGATTTGGTCGGGTTGATATTTGGAGATGACGTAATCTCTTCCGGCCTCTCCCATGGTTTTAAGCTTCCCATTCGCATGTAACAGACTTCCCAGGGCGGCAGCGAACGTCTCATAATTTGCATAATTTCTTCCTGCGCCGCTGCGCTTTATGTGATCGACCATCACTTCGGAGGCTGCGTTCGCGAGGACCGGCGTGCGCTGCGCCATCGCTTCGAGGGCGACGATGCTGAAACTTTCGTTTGGTGAGGGAAGGACAAAGACGTTTGCGCCGGCCATCAGCCGAAACTTTTCTTCGGGCGAAACAAATCCGCGAAAGTCGATGTCCGGATGTGGCGGAATTTCCATATCCGCAGAGCCGGTAATCACCAGCCGCAAACGCGATCGCGTGGCGCGCTTGTATTTGAAATAGAACTCGAACAACTGAGCGCAGCCTTTGTTCGGATCGACGCGGCCGCAGTAAAGTAGATACGGAATTGGACTGGCTTCCGCCTCTCGGAGTTTCGTATCGACACTCATGCCGACTACCCGACCCGGCAAGTCTCCCCACAGTTTGCGGCCCACGCGCGCTTCCGCTTCCGTCAGCCAGAGCAGCTCACGCGCGCGATGCGCAGCATGCTTGTAAGCGGAGAGATACGCAGGCTGCTCGTCATGCAAAGTCGGAGCAAACAGCGCGTTGCCGGGCGGCAACTCGTGAATTCCAAAGTAGGTCGTCGGGTAAAGATACGTGACGAAAATAATCGATTGATAGTCGCGCCAGTTCTGCCTGATGAACTCGTTCAACGGCTCGGCATACGGCCCCTGGTTCTTGATGAATTCTTCCTGAAGCGCGAGCGGCCACTTCGGTTGCAGGCTCTTTTCACCGTTGCGGCGTCGCCCGACGGCGAATGGATCAAATCCGTCGCGCATGCGCTCGTATAACCGTGCCCAATAGGCGTTTCTTCCGATCGTGACGCGAAAGCGAAGGATGTTCACTCCACCTTTTTGTTCGCGTCCTTCGGGCAACACATTCGCCCACTCGGCGATCTCGGTCGCCGTCGTGGTCAATACGTCCACGTCGTACGCATCGCGCAGCAACGTCGCGTAATTCCAGGCAAGCGACTCCGATCCGCCCACGACGGATTCATGACAGCGCTGAACGACAATGGCGACTCTCTTCATTGCACTAGTGACAGAGCGTTCAAGAAACTCATCTCAACTTGCTGCGGCGTAAAGTGACTCTGGTATCTCTTCAGCGCACGCGCTCCGAAAGTCTTCTTCAATTCGCCGTCGGTCAACACGACGTAGAGTGTCTCTGCCATCAGAAATGCGTCGCGCTCTTTCCAAAGAATTCCCGCGTCGCCGACGGTTTCCGGAATCGCGGCACATGCAAACGCGCTGATCGGCAATTCCATCGACATGGCCTCCACCAACGGCACGCAAAATCCTTCATGTTCACTGGTCGTGACAAACGCGTCCGCGATCATGTAGTACGCCTTCAGTGCTTCTTCAGAAACGCCCCCGGTGAAAACAACTGCATCCTTCAAACGCAACAATTCTGTCGCACGATGCAGCATCCGGGAATAGCTGCTCAAGCCTTCGCCGCCTTTCCCGACGACGATCAGCCTCGAGTCGCGGTTGCAGTTGAAATAGTACTGGGCAAATGTTTCCAGCAGGGTCATGTGGCCTTTGTGCGGAGCGACGCGGCCGACGGAAAGCACGTTTGTTTTGCCGTCTGAATATTGCTTGAACACTTTATCGTCGGCCGTGATCGTCGCCAGCCGGTCGATGCGATGAAAGGGCGGCGAAACGAAACTCTTTTCCACCGGCGCGCCCAACGCGGTCAGCTCGTGCATATTGAAAGCCGACGCTGACAAGAACAGATCGCAATTACACTGAATCAGATCTTTCAGTTGCGCGCGGCCAGCCACACAAAGTTGCTCGTCGCTGCTGCTGAAATTGCGAAAGAAGTGCGCCGGGGTTACGTTGTGATACTTGATGACTTTTTTGCACTTCGAATTCGCCAGCAGATCGATTCCCGGCTGCCAGCCGCGCGAATAGTGATAGATGAGGATGTCGTCCGGGCGCGAAACAAACTGCGGCAGCCGCCGTGACTCGTAAGCTCGACCATTGTCCAGCGCGTGCGTCTCGCAAAACAGCCGGACGTCGTGGCCGCGCATCTTCAACGCGTCAGCCATTCCCAGCACGTCGTTGGTGACGGCGTCGCCATGTGAGAGGCTCGGACTTAAGATTGCGATCTTCGTCATTGGCGCAATGTTACAACTCCAGGCCGGCCGCGTCCGCCGCCCGCAGAAATTCCTTTTCAATCGCGATGTCGGAAAACTTTTGCTGGTACCGCTGGCGCCCTTCACGCGCAAGCGCCGCGGTCGCGCCGTCTTCTCTGACCAGGGTATCGATCGATTCGGCAAGCAACGAGGGATCGATTCGTTCCCAAATTATGCCGCAGTCGCCGATCGTTTCCGCAATCGCACCCGAAGCGTAGCCCGCAATTGGCAGCTTCATTGCCATCGCTTCGACCAGCGGCACACAGAAACCCTCGTGCTCACTCGCAATCACAAACACGTCCGACGCCAGGTAGTAAGCCTTCAGAACTTCAACGGAAACTTCGCCCGTGAAGACGATCGCGCCTTCAAGATGAAGCAAGTCCGCCAGTTCCTTTATCGCTTTTGCGTAGCCATGCAGTTTGTCGTCTTCCGCGCCAACAATCAGTAGCCGCGACTGGCAGTTGAATTCATAATAGTACTGCGCGAATGCTTCGATCAGCGATGCGTGGCCCTTGTTTGGCCGTATGCTGCCGACCATTAAGAGATTTGTTTTTCCATCCTTGTACTTATCCAGCACGTCAAGATCAGGCACCACCGCGGCCAATTGTTCCGCTTGATTGAACGGCGGCACGACGAATGTTTGTGACGCGTCGGCGCCGGCGGCGATCAGTTCGCGCAGATTGTAAGTGGAAGCGGCCAGGTATAGGGTGTGATGCGCGCGCGCAATCGAAACGAGTTGCGCTCGGCCAAGGTCGCACAACTGTTGGTGATGAGAACTCAGGCCGGCAAAGAACTCCGCCGGCGTCACATTGTGATATTTGACGATGGTGCGACAGGCACTGCTCTCCAGAATGTCGCCGCCCAATTCCCAACCGATTGAATGGTGATAAATCAAAATGTCGTCGAGACTCTCCGCGAACTTGCGCGCCTCGGATGCGTAACGCACTTTCAAACCATTCGCGCTCCAGTCTTCCGCGAACAGATGAACTTCGTGACCGCGACGCGTTAACAGGCGGTGCATGCCCAATACGTCATTTCCAACGGCATCTGAAGCAACGAGCGTCGGTGTCAAAATCGAAATTCGCGCCATGGTTATATTGGAAATGGCTTAGGGTGGTGCGGACTAAACCTTGCGGGCCACAATCGCATAATCCATCGGCCCATAGAAGTATTCGTTGAAGCGGCGGGTTAGCTCGTCATCGCCCTTCAGCTTTTCCGCGATCATCGGATGAAGCTCAATTGTCTCCAGCCGGCCAAAGCCCCTCGATTCCAGGATGCATTGCATCGTGAGTTGCGGCAGGGGATTGCGATGTGTTGGGTCGAAATAAAAGTTACAACTGCCGACGATCAGATTCTCCGGATTTGGCGTTTCGATGATCAGCAATCCGCCGGTTCGTAAAACCCTGAGACTCTCGTCCAAAAATCGCGCCAGTGTTTGCAGCGGCAGGTGCTCGACGAAATGAAATGCGGTGACGCAGTTCAAAGAACTGTCGGGCAGCGTCTGCAGATGAGTTATCGCTTCTGCTTCGCGCGCGTCAAGTTGCAGGCGCGCGCATTGGTCGACTGCAAGGCGGTTCGTATCGATGCCTGAAGCTGCCAGCCCTTCATCTCTCAAGAGCTCGAGCCATTCCCCGCGACCGCAACCAACATCGAGAATGCCGTCGCGGATCTTCGCCGCACTTAGAACCGGCAGGTAAACCTGCAGTTCGTCTTTGATGTCCACGCGGGAGCCGCGTAGTTGATCTTCAAGTGAGCTGTACAGCAGATCCATTAACTCGTCTGCATTGCCGGCCGGCTGCGCTTCAAGCGGAGCGTTTGCCGACGCCGCGCCGCGCTTTTCGAGCATCATCGTCAGTCGCCGCTCTTGCAAAATTAACTCGGTGCGCGTGCGTTGCAACTTCTGCACGATTTGATTCGTGACAAACTCCTGAAGCTCCTGATGCTTCTCGAGCTGAATTTCATCAGTCAATTTGTCGGCGGCGAACTGACCCTCGATGTGATTCCGGAACTTCGTTATTTCCTGCTTCAATCGATTTTGATCTTCCGTCAGCTCGCGTTGTTCTCGGAACAGGGACTTGATTTGTTGCTGATTCAGTTGCGCAATCTGCCGCTGGGCGTCTCGCAATTCTGATACTGTCTGTGCGAACCCGGCCGCAGTTGAATCTATCTGCTGCGCCATTCGCGCCGTCGCGTCGCCGAGGTACGCAGCCAATCTTTCGTCCTGTGCGGCCGTGTGCGCTTCGAGCTGGCGGTGATTCGCGACGAGGGCCGGCAATCGCAAAAGACTCACGCCGAGTTCAGCGAAGTAACCGAGGATTGGCACGCGGTACAACTGTCTCAGTCGCGCTTTGCCGTTCAAACCGGAAACTGGAACGTTGTGCGAACGGCCTTCCGGAGAGAACCTCAGCTTTGCAAGAATGTCGATCTTGTTGAGGCGCCCGGAGCGAAGCGCCCTTAAGAATTCCGCATAGCCCGCATCATCGGGGTCCCGTTTCAGAATTCCGCGATAGGCATTGCGTACAAAGGTGCGATCGTTAAAGCCGAGAAAATCCGCGACATCGTAAGCTTCCTTCTCCTGAAAATCAGGTTCCAGAGGAAACTCTCGGCTCGCGTCCGCGCTCGACCACGCGATCTCGCCGACGTTGTTCAGCAGCCGGTAGAGAATCGCGGCCGTATCGATCAGTGAAGTCGCGCGTCGCTCTTCCGCGCGGGCGCGAATGCGATCCATCAACTCGGCCAGATCGATTTCGTCGTGGGTTTCAATTGTGGAAACTTCAGTAATCACAGCTCAGACTCCGAGGCCGTTAATTATCTCTGTTGGAATGCGAGTGTCAATTTTCAACTCCGGATCGGCCAGCTTGGACGCCGTCTGCCGCCGGGTGCTGGCAGTCGCATGAAGATTCGCCACGCCTTCCACGGCTATGCCGCTCACGACGCGGAAAAACAGCGCGCTATCAAGCCAGTCGAAACTAATTGCGTCCAGGCTATGCGAGGCCACCGTGATGGAATACGAGTCTGGCGCCAGCCAACCCTCGAAACCAAACGTCACCTCAAAAACTTCGCCTGGACTGGCGCTGCCAAAGCGAAGAGCTTGGAGGTCGGTATTCGTTCCATAGATGTGAATGCCGTGGCGATTACGAATCAAAAAGCCAAAGACCGGGTCTTCCACGTCTCGATCAAAACGGACTCGAATGCGAACCGCGATGGGCTCACCGCTCTCGATCAGCTCGACGCGATGCCCGCCCGCGTTGAGCAGTTCCACCGACAGAACTTCCGCACTGCCATCGCCATGGCGAAAAACCGGCCGCAGCGAAGCGTCGCTCCGTTCGTCGATCGGCGGTTCGGTTGCGCCCGCCAATTCCGGAGTCGGCTCGCTTTCGGGAGTACGATCGACGGAACCCGCTTCGTAGGCCTCTTCGCGCGCCATAATTATCTTCTGATAGCGATTCAGGACGTCGGGCGGCTCGCCATCGGCTTCCATCTTGCCGGCATTCAAAAGAATAGCGCGCGAGCAGAGCGCGCGCACCGCGCCCGGATCGTGTGACACAAAAAAAATCGTCACGCCGCTTTCTTGCAACTGCTTGATCCGTCGCATGCAGCGATGTTGGAAGATTGCATCGCCGACGGCCAGCGCTTCATCGACGATCAGAATGTCCGGCGACGCGCTGATGGCGATCGAGAACGCCAGCCGCACGTACATGCCGCTCGAATAAGTTTTGACCGGCTGATGAATGAATTGCCCAATCTCGGCGAAGCGTTCAATCTCGGGTAGCAAGTCTTCGGTTTCACGTTTTGAGAAGCCCATCAGCGACGCGTTCATGAAAACATTTTCGATGCCTGTGAATTCGGGATTGAATCCGGCGCCCAACTCGAGCAGCGCCGCGACGCGTCCTTCGTGCCAGACCTCGCCGTGCGTCGGCTCGAGCGTTCCGGTAATGATTTGCAGCAGAGTAGACTTTCCACTGCCGTTGGGGCCAACGATGCCGGTCGTGGTTCCACTTTCGATTTCAAACGAGATGTCTCTGAGCGCCCAAAATTCGCGGTGCCGCTTCACCCAGCCGCGCGTCAGAGATTCTTTCAGGCGGTCGCCCGGCGTCGCGTAGATGCGATACTGCTTCGAGACGTTTTCGACGCGCAGCGCGGTACTCATGACTCTCGGCTCTTGAGATTAAGCCAAGTCTGTCCACAGCGACAAGCCGGGTGTAGTTACAGGACTTTAAGCAGAGTTTATAGAGCGCGGCAGGGCAGCTTTAGCGTCAGTTATGTTTCGATGCCACGACCTCAAATAACAGTGGGGACGACTCAGCGCTCCACGGGCCGTCGATTTCGAAGCGGTGACGGATGACGAGGCGATAGGATCCGGGCGAGAGTGGGCCATACCATTTCTTTAAGTCGATCCCATCGGGCCAGGCGCCGGTCCGGGGGTCCAAAAAGAAATCGTTCTCTTCCACAAGACGCGGGTTTTCTTCTTTTGCTTTTATGAGCGCGTCTGCCTGTTCCAGGTACGGAACCAATTTCCCGTCCTTGAATAGTTCTGGGCGGTTACTGTAGTCGCGATCGATCACGTTTATTTTCAGCGGCTGGTCCGATTTGTTGCGCACGAGAAAAGTGACGAATACTTCGTTTCCGAGCTGATAGGGTTTGCCGTCCGCCTTCGGCTGAACACCTTCCGGAGTCAATTCGATCGTCACGCCCGGGGGAATTGGACTTCCAGGTCTGCGCGGTATCACTTCAAAATAAACGGAATTAGAGACAACCCAATCGCCGCCTCTGACGAACTGCTTGCGAGCGGTCAACTGATAACGCCCCGGAGTGGGCGGGTCATACCAACTGTCAAGGTCGATCGACTGGGGGCCAAATTCGCGGCCAGGCTCGAAAGTGATTATCGAGCCGCTGCTGTTGGACAAAGAACGTCCAGATTCGTCTGAGTCAATTTGATTCTGGCGTGTTTTGCTGTAAGGGATAATCTCTCCGTCTTTCATCAGTTCGGGCCGACATTGGTAGCAAGACGCCGCAGGAACCCACATTGTGATTTTCTCAGTTGAATTCTGCGTGATGAACAGATCAAACCGGATGGGGTCATTAACTTTGTATGGAGCGGGTGTATCGGTAGGCGCTTCGCGTGGCACGTAACGCCCAACAGATATTAGTCTGAGCGTTATAAAGGTGGGATGACGTAATAAGTCCTGTTGCCGTGCAATCTCTTCTTCGGTCGGATACTGTACGCGGGCTTTGTCAACGGTGCCCTGTGCGCAAACTGCAAGTACAGACACTAGGAGAGTTGCACTGGCGTTTAGCCACTTCTTGAACATTCCTAGCTCCCTCTTTTCAAAGCTCACGGAGTATCAATAGCATTGGAGGCATGCTTGGCGAATTCTCTGCTCCATTTCCGCATTTCTGACTTCATCAAGTCAAAACGTTGTTGCTGACTAAAAGTCCGCTCCTCCGACCGACCGCCAATTTCGGCGGTCGTACTCACGAAGACATTGTATCGTCCTTTCCGAAATGCTATATCCGACAAACCATAGCCCCAGGCGTATGCCTCTTCACCGACATCGCTCAAAGTCTTACTCGTGGACATGCGCGCCAACGCAACCGCCGTCGTCCGGTTTCGTCGTGATGAAATTCGGCGGCGAAGTGGTAGAACACGGCCCGCAGTTTTGCGACGTGTGCAATGGGTAAAAAGCGTTTCCCGAATAAAATCTCACGCCGTACTGATTCAGGTACTGATCGGCGACGATGAAATTGTTTGGCAGTTCGTCGAACGCGATTCGCGCGGGAACGTTGACTGAACCGGCCGTCGCAAAACTCTCCGAAGACGCGCAATTCCACATGTCATCGCACACGGTGAGCGTCACGGTGTAAGCACCTTCAGTGGTGTATTGATGATTCGGGTTCGGCCCGTTACCGTATGTGCCATCACCAAAGTTCCAGTAGTAATAGATTATCGGCCCATCAAAGCTCCAAGAACCGCCGCCGTCAAAGGCGATGTTCTGGCCCGTTGACGCGACATACGGCCCGCCCGGAGCTGCCGTTGGCGATTGCCAGTCGCCGGTTTGGCAGACTGCATCTTGCGCGACTGCAGAACTGGCTGCAGAAATCCAGAACACGATAGTCATTGTGATCAGGACGAGCCAGCGTGGCGAACCGGCCAAGTAGCGCATGTCGGGCACCTCTCGAATTCCGAGATTGGCGGGAGCCTGGCTTACGAGGTATGCGGGGAAACCAACACCTGCCGACAAAAGCGACCGAACGATATACCTCGATTACTACTCTGTCAATACAAAACTTATGGCTTCTAACAGACTATTTTTGCGGCGGAGGAAATGCGACTTGACGTGGTTTGCGCGTCAAACAAAAACCCGCGCGACTTCGATCGCGCGGGCTTTGTTCGGAAAGCATTTTTGTGTTATGGACTCGGATTGATCTTCACCAGTGGGGGACTGTCACCTGGCGTGGGCCGGCTCGTGGCTGATCCCACCTTGACCACGACGGGCAGATTGTCGCCGCGATCGACGGTAGACGGTAACGTAATGGTGATGTTGTCAAAGCCGGGCTGATCACTAGCGATGTTTGCCGACGCAGTAATCGTCGTCGTGCCGATGACCACACTAATACTAGCGGCCGCTGTGCCACGGACTCCGGTCACGTGGACTTCCAGAATCGTGGGAACTGGTGATCCACTCGCGTTTGGTGAGATGACATTGAACGGCTCCATGACGCAACCGGGCACCGTTGGATCGGTGATGTTGCAGATGACGGCGCGTCCATTCGGACCGTTACTGCTGGTAAAGATGTCGGGCTGTGCCGCCACAATTGTCACCGTCGCTCTCAACACCGTCCCATTGTTATTAATGACAAGGGGATACGTTCCTGCTGGCAGCCCTATGGGCACCACAAACATGATCGCGGTCGAGCTGACTGAATAGAGACCGCAAGCTGCTCCCCTGATCGACACGGACACGCCTTTTAATTCAACCGGTAACGGCGGCGCAAACTTCAACTCAGAAGCGTTTGAAGTCGAAGCCGACGACGGCGCCAGGCTGACTGAAGAATTGATCACACCGAGTTCACCCGCAGCGTATCCAGATGCTGTGAGTGGTCCCGGACTGGCGCTGGGGCTCGGACTTGGACTTGGCGACGGGGACGGGCTGCCAGAAGGCGTAGCTGTAGGTGATCCCACGGCCACCGGAATCAAACTGGCGCCGGTAAATAAGGAAATCGTCCCCGTGGACTCTGTCATGATGGCCGGCGAAAGGTTGTAGAAAACTTCGGCTCCAAAATCCGGGTTGCCGCCGCCCAGCTCCGCTCCACCCATCGAAAAAGCAATCCGCCGACGAGAATTGCTTGCGGCCGCATTCAACGGTGCGAACACGTTTGTGCCGGTAATGTTCGTCAATCGTGTAAAAGGCCCCGCACTCATCGCCGGCAGCGACACCGCAAACAACTGCGAGACCCGCGCCGGATTAAGTCCCGTGCTGTCTTGGTCCGACGGCGGAAAAGTTCCGTCGGGCTTGAAATTCAGCGCCGAGGCAAACAAGACGGTGCCCGGCGTTGTGCCGGTGTAATCGGTAAACGTCGGATAGTGGTTAACGTCGCCCGGTGTGGCTGCCGCGCGTGGTCCCACCTGAGCAAACGTATCGCTCAACGCGTCATAAACAAACGTCACGAGAAAATCTGTGTTGGTGCTCGAATTCGCCTTCGGATCGCTGGCCAAAGACTCCAGAGCGATGAATCTGCCGTCGCGACTCAGCCGCCTGCCGAAAACGAAATTGTTGACCGGTCTCAAAGATCTACCGGTAGTCGCGTCCGCCGGATCTTTCGTGCGCGTGACTTGTTTCAGGTTGCTGATGGTCGCGCCATTGTAAGCCGCCATGAACACTTCAGCATTCAAGTCCGGATTGGCAGGGCTCGCCGATGGCGTCAAGTCTGCGTTCGAATAAAACGCAATTGTGTAGATGCCGCTGCCGCCGATCGCTGGATAGTCATTGAAGGTCGCGGCGATGAACGGATTCGAGGAAGACTTTGTGTTCGTGACCTGCGTGAACGCTCCACCGCTGTACACAAATATCTCAGGATCCGGCGCTGGCGCTCCCGTATCGACGTTGCCGCCGGGCACAAGATCGCGCGTGGAAGAGAATGCAATCGCCAGACCGTCATCGCTGATCGTCGCGTCGCGATTGTCGTCGGCGATAAACGGCGCTTGCGTCGAAGACCCGGCGGTGGGAGCGCGGCTCGCGGGAGTACCTGTAATGCGCGTGAATGGTCCCATGGTCAAATCTTGAAAAGGAATATCACCGCCATCGGAAAGATTCACCGCATCCGGAACGGTGAATTGGTATGTCCAAAGCTCTTCATTGGCATCGGCGGAAAGTGTCCGATTACCGTCGGCCGCGATTGGGCCAGGATCGATTCCGTCAAAGGTTTTCGGGTTAGGCGCGTTTGAGCTGAATACGATCGTGTAAGTGCGGTTGCCTGACGACAACGCCGGTTCGGCGCTAATCATCGGCCGTTTGTTCTCGATTCGAATCTTGACGTTGCTCAAATCAATCGGCGTCGCGGTCGGAGTTGCGGTCGGCGAGGGACTCACGGAAGGACTTGGGCTCGGACTTGGGCTCACCGATGGAGTTGATACCGGGTTCAGAACGCTTCTCGTATCCGTAAGTTGAAAAATCCTGCGTTGCGCGTAGTCGTAAAGAAAAATTTCGCTGTTGCCGTCGGTGTTGGTTGGACTCTTGTTGCTTGCGGTTTGTCCCGGCTTCAGCGTAGCGGCATCTGCGTTTGATTCGAAGACGACGAAGCGTCCGTTGGCGGAGACATCGGTAGCGAACGAGTCGCGCGGGTTGCGCGTAACCTGGGCTAAAAATGCGTCCGGGGTGGAACTGGATGTGCTTTGCGCCGAACTAAGCGCACCGGCGACCAGCATGCATGCGGCCACGGCACACAAAAAGGCGAAAATTAGTCTCAACATTAAGACACCAATAAAATATTCAGGTTGCTCACCGGGGATTGAGCCAAAAATAGAAACCGCGCGCTAGATTCAGCGGTCAGAGTCCGACATTGTAATGGTTGGACCCTGTCATCGCAAGCAGGCCTTTCATGCGCGTCAGACGGCGTTTTGACGCTTAAATGCCCGCGCTGGTTTACCGCTAACGGAATCCCTGCCCAATCTTCTCGGTCCCAAATGTCCCAATTCCGTTGAGGCGAAACGCAAAGACCATCCGGTTCTCGTTACGCAAGCCCACATTGAAAGTGTAATTCTGGACGGTAATCGCGCAGCATTTCCAGGTGTAGCCGAGCGTCGCCGTTGAGCTAATCAGCGAACGATTGCCGGCGAACGGATGCTTCTGAAAATCGAAAAACATCGAGAGGCCGCCAAACAGTCCCTTCTCGCGGTTGCCGAGAAAAACTGCAGGGCTCCACTGCGAGCCGCGCAGCGTGCCGGGTTCCTGGCCGAGCGGGTTCGCGTACTGGCGCAACGATGGAACCAGCTCGACTGCGCGCGTGTAATAGAAGGTCGAGAATGCTTCGATCAGATTCGCGCGATTGATTCCGACAGTGGCGGCCATCGCGCGCAAGCCGCCGCCACGAGTGTCGAGGTCGCTGCGGAAGTCGGCGAAAGTGTTCTGCGTCGGCCGATAGCGAACATCCACATTCAGCGGCGAGAAGCGGCGCGGCACCGCGCCATAACTAAACGCAGAGAAAGTATCGATCGGATAAAACTGATTGCGCTGGCCGGGAATCAACGCGCCACCAAAGTAAGGATCGAAAAAGTACTTTCCGCGAATCGTAATCGTGAGCGCCTCGTAGGGTTGCGTCGCCAGCGAATCTTTTTTCTCGCGCGCCAGCCGGGCGGCTTTCGGACCAACACTCTCAGTCGAACGCCGCGTGAAGAAACGATTCGTCAAGCCGTACTCAATCTCGTTCGTGTCGGCGATTGCATCGACATAGTCGAAGCGAATGATCCGATTAAAATTGTCGATGCCCGCGATGCGTCGATAGATGATGTACGGTTCAATCACATGTCGAAACCGCACCGACCCGTCACCGCGCCGGAAATTGCGCGCCAGCGCCGGCGGCCGCAAGTCCAATTCGAATTCTCCGTAACCGCGCACGATGTCGCGCGACGACACTAACTTGGTCACGGCGTCGATCGAATTGGAATAGTAAGTCGCCCGCAAGCCTCCCGTCAGGGTCAGCGACCAGCCCGCAAAGTCCAACGGCAGCGAGACCATCGGGTGAAAATCGAATCGTTGCACAATCGACGGCGTCAAAATCGGGTCGCGTCCCGCTTCGGTGCGAAAAATCGCCAGGTCCGCCGGTTTTTCTTTGCGGCTGACGCCTTCGACGCCGGCTTCCCACGAAAGGTACACCGGAAGTTTCTTGAGCCAGCGCACAATCGCCGGCCGTCGATCGAAGGTCACGCTCGGCAGTTCGCGAATGCGAATCTGAGAATTCTGGAGCGTGGTCGCCTGCGAGTTCATCCGAAAATTCAGGCTATAGGCCTTGTAGCTCTTGTTGATAAAAATCTGTGAGCGCTCTTCCGGCGAAATTGCCTGCTGAATCGAATCCGAAAACACCTGCCGGAACGCGAGGTTCGAAGTGATGTTGACGTCCGCCGCCGCCAGAAACCCGTTCGGGAAGTAATGAACTGCGTCGATGTAAAAGCTTGAACCGCCCTGATCCGGATGTAGCGCATCCGCCTTGTGGCCGAGCACGCGGTCCTTGACGATGAAAAAGCCCAGATTGAAAAACGAGCGCGAGTTCGCGCGCGTCCTTAAGTCTCCGCCGATGCCGTAGCCGCGCTTAGAATAAAGATCACCACGCAGAGTGAAATCTGCCGAGCGTCCCAGCGTCAGGTAGTAAGCCTCA
This sequence comes from Pyrinomonadaceae bacterium, assembly GCA_036559945.1. Taxonomy (GTDB): domain Bacteria; phylum Acidobacteriota; class Blastocatellia; order Pyrinomonadales; family Pyrinomonadaceae; genus UBA11740. The sequence goes on along the minus strand of DATBSG010000149.1, from coordinate 5,785 downwards.
GACAGGCGAAAGCCCTTCTCGCCCGACGAACTGAACGTCGGCGTCAGAAATCCCGACGCGCGATCGCGATGCTTCAGCGAAATCGACACGTACGGCGTGTAGAGAATCGGCACGTGCTTGATGCGAAACGACGCGGAACGAATGCGCACGCGATCGCCGGTTTTGATCGTCGCTTTCTTTGCGCGAAAGCTCCACTTCGGAACCTCTTCATCACACGCGGTGATCTCGCCATTGATCACCACGATGGTGTTGAGACTAATCTTCTCGACGCGGTCGGCCGTAAAATACATGCGCGTGCCGTCCTGAGTCTGGTTTGTATAGCCGGTGGAGTTTTCGAAGAAGCCGGTCTTTGTTCGGTAATTCCATTCGGCGTGGCTGCCGGTGATGCGCTGCTGATCGCCCTGATCGAAAACGACGTTGCCCTCGGCGATCACTTTGTTCGTCGCGTCGTACACGGTGACTTTGTCGGCCTGCAAACGATATGTGCCGATCCGCGCATCAACGTTGCCTTCGCAGACGGACACGCGTGCTTCCTTCGTCCCGGACACCGTTTCTTTGTTGCAACTCACGGTCAGTTCGTCTGTCGCTTGCGCGCCGGCCGGCTGCGTTGTCGGTGCGGGACGGATAGGCTGATCCTGCTGAAGTGGATTTACGTTAGGAGTGTCAGTGACAGGGTTCTCAACTTTACGATCGACTGGATTGGTCTGTTGTGCTTCAGTGCGAGCAGTGAAAACAAGGAGGAGCAAGACGCATGAGAAAATTGCCAGCACTCGACGGTGGGCATTCTTCGGATCGCCCTCTCCCTTTGGGAGAGGGTTGGGGTGAGGGCCTAGCGCCGCGCTCGATCCCTCTTTAAATTCTTTTTTCACTGAGCAGATCTGAGAAGTTGAGAGAGACGTTTTTTCACTAAGCAAGCGCGCCGATGCTAACATGCGCGCGCAATGCCTAACAAGCGGGTCACGGATGGCCGATTCCCGATCATTTTCCATTTGTCATTTGACATTTTTCATTTGCCTATTTGAAGGAGCGTTGGGTTGTCAGTTGCGATTGATCGCGATGGCGGCCGTTCGAAACAGTATGACGCCACACGCAAATGAGTAAATAACAAATGGAAAATGACAAATGGAAAATGAGTTCCCTGCGTCTGATGATCGTGGCCGGTGAAGCTTCCGGCGATGCACACGGCGCGAGCTTGATCAACGCGCTTTGTGAAGTTGCTCCTCAAACCAACTTCGAATTCTTCGGCGCCACGGGCGCGCAGATGCGCTCAGCCGGGGTTGAATCGATCGTGGACACAGACAAACTGTCGATTCTCGGGCTGTGGGAAATCGCGAGTGCGCTCCCAGGATTCTTGAGCGCCTATCAAAAGCTGAAACGTGCCGCCATCGCACGCAAACCCGACGCGGTGATTCTGATCGATTGGCCCGATTTCAACCTGAGACTCGCGCGATGGCTGCATCGTCGCGGCGTGCGCGTCATTTATTATGTCAGCCCACAGCTTTGGGCGTGGCGTTCCTATCGGGCGCGCAACATCCGCCGGGACGTGGATCTGCTGCTGTCGATTCTCCCGTTCGAGAAGGAATGGTACGCAACGCGCGGAATGACTCATGTTGAGTACGTTGGCCATCCGCTCGCCGGCAATGTGCACGCGAGTCATGGTCGCGAGGAGTTTTGCCTTCAGCACGAACTCGACGCTACAAAACCAATCATCAGCTTGCTGCCCGGCAGTCGTCGCAAAGAACTCGCGCGTATCCTGCCGCCGATGCTCGACGCCGCAGGATTACTTTCCCGCGCCAGAGCGGACATTCAGTTCGTCGTCGTCGTAGCGCCTAATCGCGATCCAAAAGAGGCAGAGGAAATCGTCTCTGCCCGGCAAGGCGACTCGCTGCCTGGCACGATACGAATCATTCATCATCAAACGCGGGAAGCGCTCGTCGCCTCAGACGCCGCGGCAATCGCCAGCGGCACGGCAACTTTAGAGGCCGCGCTGCTCGGCACGCCGATGGTAATCGTTTACAAGGAATCGTTTTTGAATTGGCACGCGCTCGGCAGCATGATCAGCGTCGATCACTACGGGCTCGTTAATCTGATCGCCGGCCGCCGCGTCGCCACAGAGTTAATGCAGAACGAACTAAACGGTGAGCGCTTGTCGCGCGCACTACTCGAATTGCTTGAACCTGTTCGCAACCGCGAATTTCGTCGCGAACTGGCTACAGTCTCAGAACAACTCGGCGCCGGCGGTGCAACCAGACTTGCCGCAGAAAAAATTCTCGAGTTCTTGAATGTCGCTTGAAACGATTGATGACTCGTTTCGGGTCAATTGTTCATTCGGGCTGATGATCTGTCGCGAAACAGTCACATTGGTGGTTGCCACAGCAAGCGTGGGCGGTTAGAATCAAAATGCTCGCCCCCTTCTCTCACACACGCGGGCATACGCAAGACTCGAAATTTGAAGAAGGAGACTGGCACTTCCCCTTGACTGTCCGAATTCTGTTCCCCCGCCTTCTGGTTCTCGGCTGTGCGCTGTCGCTGACAGCAGGCATCGTCGCGCAAACAAACAATCCAGACGATCGTCCACGATACGCCGTGCACCCGACCGCGGCTATCACCCCCAGAAAACCCGACGCTGATGTTGATCCAAGAGGCGCGAATGAACGAGTTTCGGCAAAGGCCGCAAGTGCAAGCTCGCTCGAAGCGCGCTTTCAAGAAGAATTGCTGACCGCCCTTGAGTCCCATGTGGGCTCGCCTTATCACTTCAATCGCACGGGCCCGGACTCTTTCGATTGTTCCGGTTTGGTGTGGCGCGCGTTTCAGGATATCGGGATAGATTTTCAGCGCGGCCCGGCCAGTTCGTACTGGGCCATGTTCAGTGCGCCGCCTGAAGCTGAACAATTCAAATTTGGCACGCTGGTTTTCTTCAGTGGCCTTTCCCACGTGGGAATCGTGGTCGACGAGAAAGGCTTCTATCACTCGGCGCGTCACGGCGGCGTGATGTACTCGCCGTTCAATGATTATTGGCTGTCGCGGATCGATGGATTTCGGCGCGTGCCGCTTGCGGAGTTGACGATGCCAGCGGTTGAAAAGAAAGCGAAGCCCGCTGCGGTCGTTGCCATCACTGACGAGGGAACGCCCAGATAGGTCGATTCCGATCAAGAAACAAAAAAGCCGTCGCGAACAATCGCGGCGGCTTTTTGTATTCAGTGGCACAGACTTCAGTTTGTGATCTTCATCGTGATTCATCACAGACTGAAGTCTGTGTTCAGTTCTTCAATACAAATCCCGGGTGGCGATCTTTTTCTTTCTTCTCCCACACCGCAACTATTTTGTCGATCGCGATGTAGCAGGTCTGCTCTTCCTGATCCTTCAAGTGCAGGACTCCGCCTTCGACCTTCATGCATTCGCCACGCAGGGCAGCGCCGCCGGAGCAGACTACGTCGATTTCGCAACCGATCAATCTTGAGAGAAGCTGTTCCATTAGCGCGTTGAGAGTTCAAACTTTAGTTTGCATGCCTTCGCGATGGCAATCTGAAGATTGAACTCTGAACTAATCGTCTCCGTTCCGGAACGTGATCTGCACCAGCGGCAGAGCACTTTTGTCGTCCTGCTGACTGCGCTCGAATGTCAGCAGGTCATAATACGCGCAGCGTTCGCGCCCGGGAAACTCGCGACAGGCCCGCGGACGCGCATCGTAAATTGTGCATTGCCGAGTGGCCGGATCGAGAAACTTGCAGGCTTCGCCGAATATCGGATCTTTCTTGCGACGCAGGATGCGCTCGCCCTGCCAAATCTTCGTAAATCGTTTTTCGGCCGTTTCGTAATCAACTGCGAAATGCCGAGCGATTCGCTTGATGTCACGCGATGTCACCTGCACGCGTTCGTAAACGGCGCAGCAATACGCGGGGCAGGTTGAACAGTTGTAATAACTTCGTTTCGGTTTCAGAAGAATTCCCATCGTTGTAAGTGTCAGAAGCCCGACCGTGAGGGAGGGCAACATGCGCCCATCATTCTACTGTTATTTCATGCGAAAGTTGCCCTTGCTTACGCGCGGGCTTCCGACACGATTACCTTCGGCTCGATTTCTTATACTCCCGCAAAAGTAGATTCATAAACTCTTCACGCCGCTTGTACAAACGTCGCGGTGGCCGCGGCTTGTGCTTAGCCAAAGCATAAGACGTGATAATCGGCAGTGCGACCGTCGAATCCACGTAGCAGACAACCGCATCCGGCAAGCGATCCGGATCGACTTTGCCCCACGATACAGCCTCGCCGGGCGTCGCGCCTGAAAGCCCACCCGTGTCCGGTCGCGCGTCGGTAACTTGTAGAAAGTAGTCGTGGCCGCGCTCGTCAATGCCGAGTACTTCCTGGATTTGTGGCTCAGTCTGCAAAGCGAAATTCTTGGGCGAGCCACCGCCGAGAATAAAGATCGCGGATTTACCGCTCTTCCTCGATCGCGTCGTCTTTCGTGCGGACGTTCCACCTTTGATGCGCGCGCCTCGACCGCTCGCGCTAACAATGCCCGCGCCGTCGTCCCCGTTATCCCCCCCGCCATCACGAATCAATCCCCGTTTTGCCGCCAGCACAATCGACGCCGTTTCATTCACATCCAGCGAAGGATCGAACGCCAGCTTGTTGCCCTGCAAAGCCTTCGCCGCGACGTTCATGCCAATTGAAGAATCGCCGGGCGACGACGTGTAGAGTGGCACCGCGTATTCATGCGCCGCCGCCAGCAGCGACTTGTTTTTCAAACCAAGCTTTCGCTCACGCTCAAACACATAACGGCCAGCTCGATAGTGAAATTCGGCCGTCGACATCGGCTTTTGAAATTCAGGCGCTTCGATCATGCGGCGAAAAAACGCATCCGTATCCAGCAGCACTGTATAGTCAAAGAAGATGTCGTAAATCCTGACGACTTCTTCTTCGCGCAGCACGATGTCCGAAGTTTGCGCATTGCCTTCATGCATCGACAGGCCGATTCCGAAATGAGTGTCGTGATAAAAATTTGCGCCTGTCGAAATAATCCAATCGATGAAGCCGGCCTGGATCAGTGGAATCAGTGCCGACATGCCCAGGCCCGCCGGCGTCAACGCGCCGGTCAGCGTGACGCCAACGGTCACGTCCGGCTCGAGCATCTTTTGCGTGAACAGCCAACACGCTTCCCGCAACCGCGCTCCGTTGTACGCGACGAACGCGTTATCGACCAGGTCTACGAGCTTCGTTGCTCGGGTAATCGGCTTCGGATCAATCCGTCGCCCGCGCAGAAATTTACTTTGCTTCTTTGCCAACTTGTTGATGTCCGACAAACTTTAGTTTGTCGATTATTAGTGATTAATGATTTGAGCGACAAACTGAAGTTTGTCGAACATCGAAGAACCGCGAAGAACGATAGTCGGCGAGTCGCGATCTGTTGTCAACATCAGAACGTGTGCATTTGCTCACGCGCGCACGCCAGTTGAGATGAAATCAACTGCGCGCTGCGACAGACGGCTTTGGCAGGCGCTTAACTTTGACACGTCCGATCCGTTTCCCGTCGGCCTCGAGAACTTCAACTTCGAGGCCGCGAAACGTAAGGTGTTCGCCAACGCGCGGCAGGCTTCCCTTCTCGGCTATCACCAGGCCGGCGATGGTCGTGAAATCGTCTGCTTCAATTTCCATGTCGAAGAGTCGCTCGATCTTTCCAATCTCGGTGCTGCCCAGAACTTCATAAGCACCGTCAGCCGCAGGAGTGATTTCCGACTCTGCTTCGCCGCTGATGTCTTCGTCTTCGATTTCGCCGACGATTTCTTCC
>DATBSG010000148.1:0-2822 GCA_036559945.1 Pyrinomonadaceae bacterium | reverse complement strand
TTGCGGCTGGCGATCCAATCGTACATCGCGTTCGGCATGAACATCCCTGCCCGAACGATGGTCGCCAGCTGCCAGGGGAACGCATAAGACTTTTTGCGCCGCTCAATCGCCTTCACAATCTTCTTCACGGCCGGCTCGAGTTCCTGAAGCCATGGCAGATGAGCCTGACGACCGGCGGTCAGCGGCGTCTTGATGAATCCCGGATGAATGATCGTTACGTCGATGCCCCGTGGTTTCAGATCGAGGCGCAGGCTCTCGAACATTGCCGAGACGGCGGCTTTGCTGGCGCAATAGGCGGCGGATTTTGGTAAACCACGATAGGCAGCCAAACTGGATATAACAGCAAGATGCCCGCTGCCGCGGTTGACCATCTCAGGCACAACCGCCGCGACGCTGTTGGCCACGCCAATCACGTTGACGTTGATCACGTTCGCGACTTTCGCGGCGTCCAACTCGGCGGCATCGTTCGTCGCCCCGATACCAGCATTCGCAATCAAAACATCGATACGACCGAACTCTGCCCGCAAACGATCGGCGGCCGCCCGCATTGATTGCGCGTCCTGAACGTCTGCCGGAAGCGCAACGACACGGACGGCCTGACTGTCGCCGCCGTTCGCATTGGTCTGCGCGCCAATCTCTTCAACGATTTCATCCAGAACCTCTTTGCGTCGTGCGACGAGACCGAGATTCGCGCCGCGCCGTGCTAACTCAAGTGCCAGCCCGCGCCCGATGCCGGATGATGCGCCGGTGATCAGCACAACCTGATTCGCCCAATTCATATTCAAGTTTCAAGTTTCGAGTTTCAAGTCTCAAGTTTCTGCTTTCTTGAATTTGGTTCCTTTGATTCCGGATTTTCTGAGGTAAGTCATCAGGCCTCCTATCATTCGCCCGATCTCTGTCGCGTCCTGTAGAAGCCGATCACAGACCGCCTTCGACAGATAGTCCTGATCTAGTGCAACGTAGAGTTGAGATCTAACCTCACCAGCGGATCCTTTGGCTGTCGAGAGAAATTGATTGAACTCGCCAGTTCCGCTGCGTTCGAATCCTTCGGCGATATTGGACATGATCGAGACGGCTGCTCGTCGTATTTGATTTCTAAGATCATAGTCTCTTCCAAAAGGACCGGCTGAAGTCACCTTGTACAATTCTTTCGTGAGTTGTCTCGCTCTTTGCCAGGCACTGATTTCTTCGAAGGTTGTGAAAGTAGCCATCGCTCACCTCTGATGAGAAGGATGATAAAGCCGAGGATTCGTGAACTTGAAACCTGAAACTTGAAACTTGAAACTTGAAACTATACCTGCTGGATGACTGGAACGATTACGGGCTTGGCTCCCGTCTCTTTCTGAATGAACCGCTTCAACTCGACCCGCACGTGCTCCTTCAACAGCGATTCATCTTCGAATGTTTGTCTTGACGCGCCGGCAACCGCAGCCGAAACGACCTGTTGCGCGCCCTTCATCATTCCATTCGCTGACTCGAAGCCCCGCACTCCTTGCGCGACGATCTGGGGGGGCGCCTGCAACTCACCTGTCCGGCGATCGATTGTCAGTACCAGCGTAATCATCCCTTCGTAGGCCAGCTTCTTCCGCTCGCGCACCGTCTCGTATTCAATTTCTTCAAAGCCGGATTCATCGATGAACGTGCGTTTGATCTCGCGCTTGTCAACGATTGCCGCGCGCTCGCCGTCAAGTTCCAGCACGTCGCCGTTTTCGATCAGCACGATATTTTCTTCCGCGTAGCCGAGGTGGTTTTTCACGAACTCTTTGTGCCGAAACAGCATTCGGTACTCGCCGTGAATCGGCACAACGAACTTTGGCCGCACTGCTTCAGTCATGATGCGAATGTCTTCCTGCGAAGCATGACCGCTCACGTGAATCAGCCGACGCTTCTCTTCGATGATGTTCGCGCCGCGCTTGTAGATGTGGCCGATCAATTTCGAGATCGCGCGTTCGTTACCGGGAATGATACGAGCCGACAGCACGACGGTATCGCCTTCTTCGATCGTGAGGCCTTTGTAGATCTGCGTGGCCATCTGATAGAGCGCGGCGCGCGGTTCAGCCTGCGAGCCGGTAACCAGGAAAACGACTTCGTTATCCGCAAGCAGTTTCGTATCGTTGATACTGACGAGCATGCCGTCATGAATATCGAGATAGCCAAGACGCTCACCAATCTCGACGTTCTTCTGCATCGAGCGGCCGAGCACGCAGACCTTTCGATCGAATTGCTGCGCCACGTCGAAAACGATTTGCAGGCGATGGATCGAAGAGGCAAACGCAGCGACGATGATGCGCCCTTGCGCTTCCGCGAAAATCTCTTCAAAGGCCGGAATTACGGCACGCTCCGAAGGTGTGCGACCGGGGACAGTGGCGTTCGTCGAATCGGAAAGCAACGCCAGGACACCCTCCTGACCATACCGGCGCAGCGTTCTCAGGTCGATTGGTTCGCCGATGACCGGCGTCTCGTCAACCTTGTAATCGCCCGTGTGAACGATTGTGCCGATCGGCGTCTTGATCGCCAGATGAAAACAATCAACCAGGCTGTGCGATGCGCGGATGAATTCGATCGTGAACGATCCAATCGTGACTACATCGCGCGGCTCGACCCGATGCAGCAACACGTCGCCGAGGATTCCGTGCTCGTCCAGCTTGCTTTCCGCGAGGCCCAGCGTGAAGTGCGACGCATAAACCGGAACATTAATTTTTTTCAGAACGTAAGGCAGCGCGCCGAGATGATCTTCGTGACCGTGCGTCAGAATGATCGCGGTGATTTCGTTGCGATACTGTTCGAGGATTTCAAAATCAGGAATGCAGACATCGACGCCG
>DATBSG010000147.1:0-6034 GCA_036559945.1 Pyrinomonadaceae bacterium | reverse complement strand
GCGAAGCCCAGGCACGATAAGCTGATCCGAGTTGATTTTCATGGCGCGAAGGAAGTTCCCAGGGGCACATGTCATGCTATTCTTAAAGCAGCCGGAATCAGGGAGAAGTAATTCAATGATTGACCTTAAGTATTCACTGATAATTGAAGCCACATCGGATCCGAATTTTTTTGGATTCTACTCACCCGACCTTGAGGGTTTCACCGGAGTGGGACACTCAATTGAAGACTGTCTCTACAAGGCAAAGTGGGGAATGGAAGAGCAAGTCGCTCTGCTTGCCGAGCAGAACTTACCTATTCCCGAAGCCAATCCAAATCCAACGGTAACCGTACAAAACGAAGCAGCGCTAGTTCCCGCCGCCTAGCTTCATCCAGAAGCATGGCCGCTGAATTAACAAACCTCTCAACGATTCTTTCCCGCGAAGAAGAAAAGATTCTCGCCTGCGTGCACTGCGGGCTTTGTCTGGAAGCTTGTCCGACGTACGTTGCCACTTCCGACGAGAACGATAGTCCGCGCGGGCGGATCTACCTGATGCGGGCGGTGAAGGAAGGACGGCTCAAAGCCGATTCGGCGGCGTTCGAAACTCATATCGATAGGTGTCTCGGTTGTCGCGCGTGCGAAGCTGCCTGTCCGGCGGGCGTGGAGTACGGTCAACTTCTTGAAGCCGCCCGCGCTGAGATTACGAACCACCAGAAGCCTCAAGGAGTTTATCGCGTGCTGCGTTTTGTGTTGCGGCATGTGTGGTTGCAGCCGAAAAGGCTGCGCGCCGCGTTTACTTGCGCTCGTGTCTTCCGCGATCTGGGTCTGGCGAATTTTCTGCTGCGGACGGGAATCGCGCAGGGAATTTCATCACAGTTTCAATTTGCGCTGGCCTTGCTCGACGGATCACGTGTTAGCGGGCGCCCACAAGGAAACAGCGCAGGCAGGATGCCTGCGCACCGCACGCAGGATGCGTGCGCTCCAACGGCGTGCGCTCCAACGGCGGGCGCTCCGGTACTGCTCTTCAAGGGCTGTGTCACTGAAGGCTTATTCAACCGAGTCAACGACGCGACGAGGCGGGTCCTGGAAGTAAATGGTTGCGACACGAAGGATCCGGCAGCACAAGTTTGTTGCGGCGCGCTGCACGCCCACGCGGGCGATCTCGAAGGCGCGCGCAAGTTGGCGCGACAAAATATTGACGCATTCGATGTCCAATCAGACGGTGCGAGCCCGAGTGCAATAGTCACGAACGCCGGCGGCTGCGGCGCCATGCTTGTCTCGTATGGTCATCTGCTCGCTGACGATCCGAATTACGCCGAACGAGCGAAGCAATTCAGCGTGCGCGTGCGCGACATCGGCCAACAACTTCAAACCATCGGATTTCGGAATGGAGCAAGCATCGGATTCGACCGGACGACCTACGATGCTTCATGCCATTTGCTGTACGGCCAACACGCGGCCGACGCTTCGCTGGGAATGCTTTGGGCGATTCCGGATTTGAAGCTTGTACCGTTGGACGGAAGTGATGTTTGCTGCGGCGGAGCAGGAGTATACAACCTGTTGGAGCCGCAGTTGTCGCAGGAAGTCCTGAACGAAAAACTAAAGCACATAAATGAATCCGGCGCCGAAGTTCTGGCGACGGGCAATCCGGGTTGTCACATGCAAATCGCGGCCGGCGCGAAGCTCGCTGGCATGTCGCTCAGAGTCTGCCACCCGGTCGAGCTGCTCGACGAAGCGTACGCCAGCGCAGGCTATTACCGTGCGGAGGAAACAGCAAAGCGATGATCGACTGGAGCGACATCCGCAAACAGTTTCCGGTAGCGAATCGCCTCGTTTATCTCAACAGCGCGGCCGCTGGCCCGGTGTCTGTCCCCGCACACGAGGCGGCCGTGAACTACTACGACAAGATGATGAACGACGGCGATGTGCACTGGAACCGTTGGCTCGCCGAACGTGAAGCAGTACGCGAGCGAATGGCGAAATTCATCAACGCCGAACCTGACGAGATCGCGTTCACGACTAACACCTCTTCGGGCATGAACCTGATTGTTGATGCGCTGGAAGAACGTGGCGAAGTCATCTCGAGCGAGCTCGAGTTTCCGGTTACGACGTTGCCATGGATGCACCGGCGGATTCCGGTTCATCTGTTGCCCGCGATTGACGGAGAAGTCCGGTGGCAATCCATTCGCGACGCAATGACGCACTCCACGGGAATCATCGCGCTGAGTCACGTGCAATTCTCGAACGGCTTCCGCATTGACCTCGAAGAACTCGGGCGAATCAAAGGCGACCACGCCCTGGTAATTAACGCCAGTCAATCAGCCGGCGCATTTGAAATTGATGTGAAGAAAATGAGGATCGATACGCTGTGCGCGACGGGCCACAAATGGATACTGGCCGGCTACGGGTCCGGCTTTGTGTATCTCAGCCGAAATCTTTTGCAACAGACGCGTTCGCGGGCGTTAAGCTGGCTCAGCGTTGAAGATCCGTTTGCCATGCGCAACGACGAGTTGCTCCCACGTCACGATGCCGCGGCGCGCATCGAATTAGGTTGTCCACACTTCGCCGGAATATTTGCGCTCGGCGCCGCGGTGAAGTTGATCGAAGAGATCGGAATGCGAAATATTCAGGAGCGGATTCTCGACCTGAATCGAAAATTAACTAAACGGCTGTCTGAGAATGGCTGGCAGATTCTTTCACCGCTACAGAATGAAGCCTCACGATCCGGCGAGACGCTGATTGAAGTAGACAGACCTGCGGAAGTCGTCCGCTCTTTGTTCCGTCGCGGCATTGTGGTTACCGAAAAGCCTCAGGGGATTCGCGCGGCCACGCATTTTTTCAATGATGAGAGCGACATCGAGCGGCTGGCCACGGCGCTGAACGAGATCCGCGGACAAACTTCCTAAACTTTCGCGGCTTTTCTCTTCTGTTTGTCCCTAACACGCGTGGCAGCTTGAGACTTTCCGAAGTGCTCGCGACACAGTTGCAGAAACTTTAGCTGAATAGGGGACTCGTACCCGCCAACCAACCGCGCCAGGCCGAGCTGCCAATTGATTTGCGCTCCTTCGATCCACCAACGCACGAGTGTTCCTCTCGAAACTTCATCGCGCACCGATTGCAACGGAACGATACCGACGCCCATGTCCTCTTCGACCATCCGTTTGATTGCGGCGAGCCGGCTCAACTCCATCGCGACGTTCGGCGTCACTCCGGCCTGAGCAAAGAATAGATCGATGAGGCGGCGCGTATTTCCGCCACGTTCGCCGAGAATTAGTTTCTCGCCTGCCAGCGCGTAAGCACTGACAACTTTTTGCTTAGCGAGTTTGTGTCGCGGCGAAGCAATCGCCACCAGATAATCTTCGTTCAGCAACTCAGTTTGAACGCCGCGGGCTTCAACCGGCAGCGACACGAAGGCGGCGTCGACTTCACCAGCCATCAGACGCTTTACCAGCTCTTCGCTGGTGCCTGAGACGACTGACGCTTCGACGCCCGGATGTGCGGTCTTCAACTTCTTCAAGATCCGGGGAAGGGGATCGCCGCTGACCATCGCCGAGGCGCTGCCAATACGCAGCCGGCCTTTCTCGGCGCCGGTAAGCGCGGCCAACTCGTGCAAGGCCGCGTCGTGTTCGCGCAGGATCAGCCGGGCGCGCTCGAGCAGCTTCTCGCCGGCTTCGGTAAGAATGACTCTTCGCGGCGCCCGCACGAACAGCCTTACGCCGGTCTCGCGCTCCAATTGTCGGATCTGCATGCTGATGGCGGCTTGCGTAACGTGAACGCATTCCGCCGCCGCGGTAAAAGTTCCGGTCTCGGCGATTGCCGCGAAGGCTCTTAGTTGCCTGATTTCCATGTTGTCACTCGCATCATCCAGGGTTATCGCACGAATAAGATCTTTTAGTTTCCATTATACCGATTTGGGCATCTAAAATCACAAATAATGAACACCGGCGTTTTGGAATTGAACGCTCGAAAATCCCGGGCAGTCGCTTTTCAGGGCATTTCGCCGAGCGCGCGTTGGCTCGTCGTCGGCGTAGATGGCGGCGGCACCGGAACCCGCGCCGTGATCATGGACGAGCAACAATGTGTTGTCGGCGAGGGCCACGCCGGCCCCTCAAATCCCCTGCGAGTGGGCGTGGCGGACGCGGCCAGCAATGTGCGACAGGCTGTCGATCGCGCGTGCGCCGAGGCCGGCGTGCATCGCGACGATATCGCGAATGCCACGGTCGGTTTGGCCGGTGTGCGACGCAAAGACATTCGCGAGATTACACTCGGAAAAATCAGTCAATGTTTGAAAGAGATCAAGTCGATCGAACTGCTGCCGGACGGTGAGATTGCGCTGTATGGAGCGACCGACGGCCAGCCCGGACTGGTCGTGATCGCGGGGACTGGTTCGATTTGCTGTGGTCGCAATCGTCAGGGAAAACATGTCTGCGCCGGCGGATGGGGCCCGATTGTCGGTGACGAAGGTGGAGCATCGTGGATCGCGCGCAAGGCGTTGCAGGCTGTCGCGCACGCCTGCGACGAACGTGGACCAAAGACGGCGCTGACCAGCGCGGCGCTGGCTTATTTCAAAGTCGCCATACCTGACGATCTCTCAACGGCGATCTATTCTCCGAACATGACAAACGATCGTTTGGCGGGGTTTGGCCGCGAATTAGTTCGCGTGGCGCGGGCCGGTGACAAGGTGGCTGTCGAAATCCTGCGAAAAGCCGGACGGGAACTGGGAATTGTGGCAGCGGCCGTGATCAAAAAGCTGCGAATGGAGAACGAAAAGTTTCCGGTTGCGCATGTTGGCGGTGTCTATGGCGCCGGCGATCTGGTGCTCGATTCGATGCGAGAAGAAATCAAGAAGACTGCCAAACACGCCTTTCTCGCGCAACCATTGTTTCCTCCGGTCGTGGCGGCAGCGCGTTTAGCCCATGCGCGACTCCGCCAAGAACTCGCGCTCGCGGTGTGAATGCAGTTTCAAGTTTCAAATTCCGAGTTCCGAGTTCTATACCCTAAACTTGAAACCTGAAACTTGAAACTTCAAACATGCCCACAAGTGAATCCCCAACCGTTCCGCTCACTGAACAGGAAAATCCACGCACCAGCAAATTGAGTTCGTTTTCGTCGCTCGAAATCATCCGAGCAATGAACGACGAAGACGCGACGGTTGCGAGTGCCGTCGGTGCAGTGTCATCGGAAATAGGCAAGGCGGTTGACCGTATCGTCGAGCGTTTGCGAAACGGTGGCCGACTGTTCTACATAGGCACGGGCACGTCGGGTCGCTTGGGCGTATTGGACGCGGCAGAATGTCCGCCCACGTTCGGTGTGGCTCCGGATTTGGTTCAAGCTGTGATCGCCGGCGGTTACGAAGCGTGCTATCGTGCGGTCGAAGCTTCCGAAGACGACGCCGAAGCGGGCGCTCACGATTTGAAAGCGCGAGGATTCACGGCGCGAGATGCATTAATCGGCATCGCCGCGTCAGGCCGGACGCCTTACACGGTCGGCGCGGTTGAATTCGCGCGGCAGTTCGGCGCATTTACCGCCGCGATTACGTGCGTGCCCGATTCGGCGATCACGAAAGCGGCTGAAGTTGCGATCGTGCCCATCGTTGGGCCCGAAGTTATTGCCGGCTCAACGCGTCTGAAAGCCGGCACGGCGCAGAAGATGGTTCTGAACATGATTTCGACCGCGACGATGGTTCGGCTCGGTTATGTTACCGGCAATCGAATGACGAACGTCCAGACTCGCAACGTGAAACTGCGAGCGCGGGCGGTGAGAATTCTGATGAGCGAGGCGGGCATCGATGAAGCGACAGCCAGCGAAGTGCTTGATGCCGCCGAAGGTCAGTTACCGGTTGCCATTGTGATGGCCAGGACGCAATCGGGACACGCTCGGGCGAAAGCGGCGCTGGAAGCGGCGGGTGGAGTAATCGGGCGGGCCCTGGAAATGATCGGTTCGGAAAACGCAAACGCATGAAACTGCTCGACCTTGTGATCATCTTTGGCTACCTGATCGGCATCACGCTGTTCGGCGTATGGTTCGCGGGCCGCCAGAAGACAACTGAAGATTA
>DATBSG010000146.1:0-33361 GCA_036559945.1 Pyrinomonadaceae bacterium | reverse complement strand
GTCATCGATCCGGCGAAGGTCACGCGCACAGCGCTGCAAAACGCTGCTTCAATCGCGGGCCTGATGCTTACGACCGAAGCCATGGTTTCGGAGATTCCTGAAGACGACAACAAAGCTCCGATGCCCGGCGGCATGGGCGGTATGAGCGGCATGGGAATGTAGTTTGCGCAATCCGAGTATTCGGGATTGCACTCGCAAATCAATAATTTGCGTTACACAAAAGCGGCTTCGATCGAAGATGATCGAAGCCGCTGAATTTTTTCGCCCGGTTCTGGGCGCAACTTAACAAGTTGCGTTACAAAGACGCGTGCCAGCTCGAAGGTAGCGATCACGGGGGGCGCGATTCGGCGGCCGAGCTGGCACTGGCGGGTACTATTGATGTTCAAGCGTCGGACAACTCTTGCAACCGGCTGACTTTGGGGCCAACCTCATCCGACGCGAAAAATTATACTCCCCAACGAAATTCCGTCAACGAGTTTTTCCAACTCGCGATTTTTCCGCAGTAGTTTGACACTTCTGGGCGCGATTCCTATACTGCAAATTCCTCAATCACGCCACGGCCAGGTAGCTCAGTTGGTAGAGCGCGGCCCTGAAAAGGCCGGCGTCGGCGGTTCGATTCCGTCCCTGGCCACCATTAACTTCAATAACTTAACGAGACTCAAAACGCGTGTAGAAGTTTCTCGCGCGTACAATACGCGTACATCCGTTGCTTAAAATTTCACTTTTGGCGTCGCTCGTTTAAACAAACTTCCACGTTTCCCGCGCCTTGTCGCTAATCCTACCGATACATTGCAACGCGAATCTGGCCATAACCTCCCGCACATCAAATGTCTCCAACTGGACGTTCGTTGCCCAGTTACTCCCCAGCAGAGCTCGCCCGCTTCACCAGCTGACGGAGAGTCTGAATGAGCAGATTTGGTTTGAAAGGAAAATCTTTGGGAGATTGTCTCAACTGAGGGTCCACCCCGCACAGGAGAGTCCTTTAAGAGTCCATTAAGCGTTCCCGTGAGTCCTCAAAGTGCGGTAGAGTGCTATCCATGCCGCCAAGTTTCTTTGAATTACAGTGAATCGCTTCTCTTTCACGGCGGCACGGGTTCGAGGGTGCTAGAGGCGCATATTGGATTAGTACTATGATGATCATAGCTCTCATGGGTGTCAGTGGCTCCGGTAAGACCACGATCGGAACGATGCTCGCCGAAAGTCTTGGCTGGAAGTATTTCGATGCAGACGAATTTCATCCGCGAGCGAACATTGAGAAGATGAAGACCGGCGTTCCTCTGAATGATGCTGACAGACAACCCTGGCTGGAGCAGCTTCAGCAAATCATTCGAGACAGTTTGGAGAAAGACGAGCCGGCGGTCCTGGCGTGTTCAGCACTGAGACAATGTTATCGGGACATGCTTCTGGTAGATGAAAGAGTGAGATTGGTCTATCTCAAAGGTGACTACAAGTTGATTGAAGCAAGGTTGGGCCGACGCCGCGATCATTACATGAATCCCAAGTTGCTTGACAGTCAATTCGAGGCACTCGAGGAACCGAAAGAGTCCTTGCAGATCGACATCACGCCAGACCCAAGTAAGATAGTTGCCGATATCAGAAACCAGCTCGACCTCTAGAAGACCTTGGCAAACACGACCAGCACCGCAGCGCCGGCATTCATTGGAACGGGCTCGCCTGAATCTGATCTATCACCAGTGCAGCTGCGCCTGATTCTGGAACAAGCGCTCTTGCGCGTTGCTCCGGGTGCGCGCGTGCTGGCGATCATTCCCGACAAGACTCGAGACGATAATACGAACCTGCTTTTCCCCTTCGCCGCCGAGATTTTGCAAGCTCGCCAGATCGCGCAACTCGATGCGCTGGTCGCTCAAGGCACACACACGCCCATGACTGATGAGGAGAAGCGATGGAAGATTGGTTTGGCCAAGGGAAGATTGGCGCCGGCCCCGGGCCAGATTTACGATCACAAGTGGAATGTCCCTGAAGAGCTGGTGACGATAGGCGAGCTCAGCGGCGCAGCAGTTACCCGATTGACAGATGGGCTAATCACAGATGCAGTCAAAGTTAATTTAAATCGGCTTCTCGGTCCTGGAATCTATGACACGATTTTGATCTTCAGTGCCACCGTCCCGCATGAGGTCGCAGGTTTTGCGGGCGGCGCTAAGTATCTTTTCCCCGGCGTGGCCGGACCCGATCTCACGCACGCGACGCACTGGCTAGGCGCGCTGGCCAGTATCGAGAATGTGATTGGCCGCGTAGAGACTCCGACGCGGCACATGATCGAAGCGGCCGCCGATTTTGTTTCAGCGCAAATCATCACTCTGAATTCCGTGGTCACGCGCGATGATGATAATCTCCTGCGCACGCACGCACTGTTTGTGGGAGACTTTCGCGATGCGTTTCGCCGCGCAGCGGAAGTCAGCCGCCAGGTTCACATAAAATACACCGGTCGCAAATACAAGAGAGTTGTGGCATTGCTCGATGAGCACTACGATGAACTTTGGGTCGGTGGCAAGGCAAGTTACAAGCTCGGTGGAATTATTGAAGAAGGCGGCCAGCTAATTATCTATGCGCCACACCTGCGATTGATTTCCGAAACCCACGGCCGCTTGATCGAAAAGTATGGATACGCGCCGCTCGATCGCGTGCGCGAAATGGTGGCTTTGTCCACCGAACTGCAAAATAATTTAGCGGTCGCCGCTCACCTAGCGCACGTCTCGTATGCGGGACAGCGCGATGAAACTGGACGCATCGTTCCGCGCTATCACATCACGATGGCTTCAGCTCTCGATGAAGAAACGTGCCGCCGCGTGCACCTGGGATTCATGGATCATCGGCAGTTTCGGCGTGAGGATTATGAAAGCGATCCCGATACGCTAGTGGTTGAGCGCGCGGGACGAGATCTCTATCTCGTCGCGCCACATTAGTCTTTCATCTTCCCATCCATCCGCCATCAACCACCAGCACATGACCGTACACATAATCACTCGCTGAAGATGCGAGAAATACTGCTGCGCCAGCCAGATCGGGTGGCTCGCCCCAACGACCGGCAGGAATACGTTCGAGTATCTGCCGATTACGAATCTCGTCTTGCTGCAGAGCCTTCGTGTTGTCCGTGCGCATGTAGCCCGGCGCGATTGCGTTCACGTTGATTCGCTTCCCGGCCCACTCATTCGCCAACGCCTTAGTCAATTGCGCGACGCCGCCCTTCGACGCCGCATAAGCGGGCACGGTAATGCCGCCCTGAAACGAAAGCAGCGAAGCAATGTTGATGATCTTCCCGCTACCCTGTTTGATCATTCGGCGCCCGGCAAGTTGTGACAAGCGAAAGACCGCCGACAGATTCACTTCGATTACGGCCACCCAATCTTCTTCTGAGTAATCGACCGCCGGCGCGCGGCGAATTGTTCCGGCGTTATTGACCAAAACATCAAGTCGTCCGAAATGCTTTACCGTTGCATCGATTAATTCCGCGGCTGTTTCTTTTTTTGAAACATCGCCGCTCACAGCGAAGGCCTGTCGATTAATTTGAGAGATCGCCGCGCATGTTGTTTCGGGTGAGCGAGTATTTCCATGACAAGCGACTTCGGCGCCGGCTTCGGCCAAAGCTATCGCAATCGCCTGGCCGAGACCTGATGAGGCTCCGGTGACGAGTGCAACCCTGCCGTCAAGTTTGAACTGATCGAGAATCACTGTGATGGCTATTTGGGGGCGAGAAAATCTTCGCGCACGGGAGTGAAAATGTCGATGAGCACGACCTCTTGATCCATCATGGTCGCGCCGTGTAGACAGTTCGAGGGAACGTGCAGCACGTCACCGGCTGAGGCAATACGCTCTTCGCCTTCGATAAAGAAACGCACGCGGCCGCTCACGACCAGGGACATTTGTTCGTGAAGATGTGTGTGTTCCGGGGTAACGAGAAACGGCTTGAACCGAAAACGACATATCATCAGATTCTTACCGACTACCATTTGCCGCTCGATGCCTTCAGCCGGATGCTCGACCGGAATGGTGGACCAATTCAAATGCTGCGCGTTGTTCAGAGCCGCAGTCGCCGCTGTTGTGGAATCCGATTGTTCGGTTACAGACATCTCAATCCTTTCAAATCGAGACCGCGCTTTTTCCTGATGCGGCGCCGCGAGCCATTCGCACGGCTTCGATGTAAGCACGAGCAGCTTCGGTGACTTTCTCTGGATGCCCCGCACGAATCGCTTTGATGTCGACGAGGTCGGCGCCAACGCCAATAGCAGCCGCTCCGGCTTCAATGAAACTGGCCGCAGTCGCCAGCGTGATACCACCTGTCGGCACCAATTCGATTTGTGGCAAGGGGGCTTTAATAGACTTGATGTAGCTCGCTCCGCCCATCGCGCCCGCCGGGAAAACTTTCACGAAGTCAGCGCCCGCATTCCACGCAGTCACAATTTCAGTCGGCGTAAGCGCACCTGGCACCACAGTGATTTCCTGTTTACGGCAGCACGCGATCGTTTCCAAGTTCAGCGCTGGGCTAACGATGAACTGCGCCCCCACTGAAATGCATGCGCGCGCAACTGACGCGTCGAGCACCGTTCCCGCTCCCACGATGGCTTCAGCGCCAAAGCGCTTGGTCAATTGCTCGATCACCTGCACCGCGCCGGGAATGGTCATCGTGATCTCAAGAATCGGCAATCCGCCGGCTTTGATTGCCTCGACAACTTGAATCGCTTCTTCGGCGGAAGATGCGCGCACAACGGGGATGACGCCGATGTCGCGGATTTTTTGGAATACCTCGGTTTTGCCCATTTGCCTTTTAGCCCTCTCCCGCTGGGAGAGGGTGGGGTGAGGGTTTAGCACCTATACAAAAAGATATTTTGTTTTCTTTTCTTTCCTTCACTAACTGCGTCCCTCACCCCTAAGCCCTCTCCCAGGTGAAGAGAGAAAACAAATTCATCTCGACACTCGCGTCGTTCCATCCTTCATCAACTTTTCCACTTCACTGAGCATCGCCGTCGTAGTATCGCCCGGCGTCGTCATTGCCAGCGCGCCGTGCGCGGCTCCGCAATCAACAGCGTATTGCGGACCTTTGTCTGACAGAAGTCCGTAAATCAATCCAGACGCGAACGAGTCACCACCGCCGACTCGGTCATAAATCTCAACATTTTCGCGCGACTTCGCTTGATAAAGCTCGCCGCCGGCAAAACAGATAGCGCCCCAGTCATTCACGGTTGCGGTCTTCGCATTGCGCAGCGTCGTCGCGACAACTTTGAAGTTCGGAAACTCCGCCGTCGCGCGCTCAATCATGCGGCGAAAATTTTCCATGTCGAGTTTCGAGTGACTCTCGTCCAACCCTTCGACTTCAAAACCTAAACACGCAGTATAGTCTTCTTCGTTGCCCAGCATCACATCAACCATCGGTGCTAGTTCTCGATTCACTTCCTGGGCACGCGTTTTGCCGCCAATCGATTTCCAAAGCGACTCGCGATAATTCAGATCGTAAGAAACGATCGTGCCGTGCTTCCTGGCCGTTTGTATTGCTTCGCGGGCAACCTGCGCCGTCGTCTCAGACAGCGCGCAGAAGATTCCGCCGGTATGAAACCAGCGTGCGCCTTCTTTGCCGAAGATTTGTTCCCAGTCGATATCTCCCGGCTTCAATTGTGAAACCGCTGTGTGGCCGCGGTCGGAACAACCAAGCGCCGCTCGCACACCGAAACCGCGCTCAGTAAAATTCAAGCCGTTGCGTACGGTGCGGCCGATGCCGTCGTACTCAACCCAGCGAATATGTGATTGATCGACGCCTCCCTGATAAATCAGATCCTGCACCAACCGCCCGACCGGATTGTCAGCGAGTGCCGTCACGATCGCGGTGTCCATGCCAAAACATCGCTTCAATCCGCGCGCCACGTTATATTCGCCGCCGCCTTCCCAAACCTGAAAGCTGCGGGTCGTCGCCACGCGGCCATCGCCAGGATCGAGCCGCAGCATTACTTCGCCGAGACTCACCAAGTCCCAACGGCATTCGCCTTTCGATCTTATTTTCAGCGTTTCGCCCGCTGCCATGGCGATGAAGTTGTAAGCCTTAAAATGAACTGCGCCGATTTCGAGGGGTCGGTCGATATCGCCAGGCGTTGACCGCGCTCGACGCGCTCACCTTTATCGACGGAGCCCGGAGGACCTGGAGCCGTCAGGTCATTTGTCTCGATCGTAGTGTGCGCCGCACTCGGCGCCACAATAAAGACGGACATCTTAGCGTTACCAGCGTTGATGACAAAGTGCCGATTGGCGGCTTGGGTGACGCGCTCATCGGCATGAAGCAGCGAAGTGAAGACTTGCAGCTTGTCAGTTTGCAAACTATCCGTGATGGTAAAGCCCTTGTTCACAGAATACTCAAAGCGCCGCTCAAATCGAGTTAACCCCAACTCAGGCATGTACGCACCAGTCGCGTCGCCGCGAATCAGGCTCGAATTCGCACCGAGCTTGACCTCAACAATTCTTGTTTTATCAAAACGAGCGTACGGCACACCTTCCCACGGATCATGACCCTTGCCTTCCAGTCCCTGCCCACGTCCACCGACAAGCACCGTGTTGTGATGCGCAGTCAAAGGAACGCCGGCGTATCCCGAATCTCCCGTCAAATATTTGCCGCGCGCAAAGACGATGAAGCTGTTGGCATCCGGATGAGAATGACCCGCTGACAGACGCCAGTCAGGAAATTTCTCGAGCAGCGCCGCCGTATGATGACCTTCGGGCGGTCCACACTTGAATGCAAATGCAATTGCGTTACGCGACCAATCAGAACGCCAATAAACAACTTCATGATCCGGAAAGTAATGCCACCGGCTTTGTCGCTCAATGGGCACAGCTCTTAACTTGGCGTCGTACCAAAGCAGCGACCAGAACTCTTCGGCATTGACGTGGCCCAAACTCTTAAGCCATTTCGCGACGCCCTGCGCTTCCCCGTTTTGAAATCGCGCCGCCAGCCGATAAACCAGGTTGTAATTGCTGCCGTAATGACCGTCCGGGTGAGTGCGCTCGTAGTCCTCGCCCTTTTTCGCGCGCGTCTCAGGCCCGGCATAGACATCGCCGAAATCAAAAACATTGTCGCCGCCCGGCAACATCGCGTGCGCGACATATTTGTACATGAGGCGGAACCCGGGTCGGTCATACAAGTCTTCGCCTGTCACGTGCACATGTGCATCAAGATAATGAATGAGCCAAGGCGTCGAGAAAATCCAGTATTCGAATCCTTCGTAGTAATAGCCGTCGGTTGAGTACGTCGCGAGCACGCGATCGAAAATCGCGCGCGCGAGTGCTGCCCACTGCGGTGCGTCATCGACTTCGTCGTAGAGCGCGTAGGCAGTCACGGCCAATCCGGAGATGGGAATGAAGGTGTGATTCTGACTGTATGCGTAGGTCTTGCCCGGCTTCGGTTTGAAGTAATCGAACATCAAGCGCGCTTGCCTGATGAGCTTAGTGCGATAGCGTGCTCGTTCCTGTTCGCTGAGATCGTGATACAGCAGGTCGTAAGCCCAACCCATGCCGTAAAGTAAATGACCGGCGGCGAGGTCAACATCAGGCTTGTTGTTGGCATAACCCCAGATGTCATAGCTGAGTGCGGCATCCATGTACTTCTTGGCCGCGTTCAGATATTTCCTGTCACCTTCGATCTTGTAAGCGAATGCAGCTTCCGCAATGCCGATCCCGACTTCGTTCTGGGCGCGTCGTGCTTGCGCGGGAGCCGGTGGCGGCTCAATTTTTAGCGCGCGCACGTTTTGTAATGCTAGTTGCCAGAGATCTCGATGCGTTGTGCCAGCGCGTTGCCGCAACGCACTTAGCTCTTTATCAGTAAGGTAAACGCGGGGATGCACTCCTACGAGTTCCGGCCGCAGGCTGGACTTGCGCGAGCGCATCAATTCGGTGAGTGGGTGCTCGCCTTTAAGTTTGCTGCTTTTGATTTTCTCCGCTTCCAGCTCACGCGCGTCCTGGGCGAAGCAAACCGCGCTGGACCAAAGCACGACCGTTAACAGCAAGAAGGTGATGGGCTTTAGCAACAGTTTAGTTCGGAGGTGTCTCCGGATTTAGTCCATCAACATGCCACCGTTGATCTCGATGGTTTCACCCGCGAGGAAGCTGGCGGCGTCAGATGCCAAAAAGCAGATTACTTTCGCGACTTCTTCCGGTGTGCCAATGCGCCCCAAAGGAATCATGCCCTGATACGCCTTCATCATTTCCGGAGTCGAAAACTGTTCGTGGTACCGCGTGTCGATCACGCCTGGAGAGACGGCGTTGACGCGCACGTTGTAAGCTGCCAACTCTTTTGCCAGGCCCTTCGTGAACGTAATCAGCCCGCCTTTCGCGGTGGAATAATGAATAGAACCCAGCGCGCCGCCGTTGCGTCCGGCGATGGATGAGACGTTGACGATCGCGCCGGTCCGGCGCTCCATCATTGAACCTGCCACGGCTTTGCTGCAGAGGAACGCGCTCTTGAGATTCAGGTTCATGACTTCATCCCATCGTTCTTCCGTCAGCTCCAGAATCTTCAGGCGCTCGACCAGCGAGCCGGCGTTGTTCACCAGGATGTCTATTGGTCCGAGTTCATCGACCGCGCGCTGGACCATGCTGTTCACACCGCAGGCGCAGCTAACGTCGGCCTGCAAAGTGATCGCTCGGCCACCCCCGGCGACGATTTTCTTCCGCGTTTCTTCCGCGCCCGATTCATTCTTGTTGTAGTTAATCGCGACACTCGCTCCATGCGCGGCGAAAGCTTCGGCTGTGAATCGACCGATGCCGCTCGAAGCGCCCGTGACAAGCGCGACTTTGCCGGTTAAATCAGAATTGCTATTCATGAACACTCCTATGAGAAATGGTTCAAGAAACGGATGCCGCCGCCAATGACGGCCTCATTGAAACACGGCGAATGGGTCCGGCGACCAGGAAAAGAGCAATCGTGCCGAGCGGCGCGAGCACCCCTGACACCACCAAAATCGGCGTGTAAGAAAAATGATCCACAACCCACCCAGTTGTGAAAATAAATATCATTGAACCAATTCCAGCGCCTGTGCCGCCAAGTCCGGCGACCGAAGCCACAGCCTTCGCGGAAAAGAAATCGCTGGGCATGGTTTGCACGTTATTGATCCAAACTTGGAACCCAAAGAGCACGACTCCGATGAGAGCCAGCGCAACCATGGGGCTGGAGGCGAACGCCGCGAGGACTCCGGCCGGCATTAACAGGGTGGCAAAGACGATAACAGCTTTGCGGGCTCTATCCACCGACCAGCCGCGGCCGATTAAGAAGCCTGATAACCATCCTCCCAAAAGGCTGCCCGCATCAGCAGCAACGTAAGGGATCCACGCGAACAATCCGATCTTCGTCAAGCTGAACCCGCGCGCGTTCGCCAGATAAAGCGGTAGCCAGGTAATGTAGAGCCACCAAACCGGATCGGTGAGAAAGCGCGCCACCACTATTCCCCAGACCTCGCGACGACGAAGCAAGTCTCGCCATCTCGGCGAATCGACATCGGCTGAGGCTGATACTTTGGGATCTGTGTCCCCGAAACGCTGTCCTTCACGAATCAACGCATGCTCTTCCTCGGTCAACCAGGGATGCCGATCTGGAGTTTGATAAAGAAGAAGCCACAGAGCGAGCCAGAGAAAACCAAGCGTGCCCGTGACCATGAATGTCGTCTGCCATCCATATTGTATTTGCAGAAAGACAATGAGAGGTGGTGCGACGATCGAGCCGATGGCGGCGCCACTGTTGAAAATCGCCATGCCCAGCGCGCGTTGTCTGATGGGAAACCACTCGGCGACGGTCTTGGCTGCGCCCGGCCAGTTGCCTGCTTCACCAAATCCGAGGACGAAACGAAAGATACTCAGTGAAACTAGCCCGCGCGCCAGCGCATGGGCCATCGCCGCCACTGACCAAACGAGGATCGAAAAAGTGAAGCCACGCCGCGTTCCAACCCGGTCATACAGCTTTCCCGAAACGCTTTGACTGATTGTGTAGGCCAGCAGAAACCAGACGACGATGCCGCCGAACGCGGTGTTTGAGAGACCAAGATCTTTCGTGATGACGGGAGCGAGGACCGAGATCGTCAAACGATCGATGTAGTTTATCAGCGTGGCGAGAAACACCAGGCCGATGATCCACCAACGCAGGCCTGGCAGCTTGAAGGTGGTCACCGGCGCAATTTCTTTCGTTCCGTGAGCTTCCAGCATTTGATGACAGATCAATATGAGGCGCAGAGAAACAGAGAAACAAACCTGGAACAAGGGAGGCGGCTGTTTTGCCTAACCTTATCCTATTTTCTCTATGACTCTGTGCCTCTGCGGCATCCTTTTAGAAGAGTAGCTTTAATCCAAACTGCAAGACGCGCGGGTCGTCAGTCTGTGTCAACGCGCCGAAGTTCGAAGCGCTGAGGTTCGTGACCAGCGTCTTGAAATTCGGATGATTGAACAGATTGAAAACCTCGCTTCGCAATTGCAGGCGGAACTTCTCTGTCAATTGAATCTTTTTCATCAATGACAAGTTGAGGTTCTGCGTTCCCGGCATCTCGATCAGGTTGCGCTGAACGTTTCCAATAAGCCCCGTCCGTCCAACAAATGCAGCCCGATTGATCCAACCTCCGCTAACATAGAGCCCGCTGGCATCAAACACCGGCGTTGCACTTTGTCCACCAGGCACCGCGCGCCAATCTCCGACGAGATCGACGTTCGTGCCGAAACCATTGCTCGGAGAGGTCGAAGCTCGGCTGCCGCCGCTAATGTTGGTGTAAAGACCTGTTTGCAAAGCGACGATGCCGGACACCTGCCAGCCGCCTAGCACATGACCTATTACGTCATGCCGCTTGCTGAAAAATGGCAAGGCGTAAACATAACTCATCGCGAAGACATGCCGTCGATCAAAGTTCGCATTGCCTTTGTCCAGGCTGGCGTCGAAAGGCACGCGTAAATCCGACGTCTCAGTGTCGAAGTTGTTCAGCGCCTTACTCCACGTGTAAGCCAAACTCATCGTAAATCCGCGCGACACGCGTTTCTGTGCGCTCACTTGCAATCCGTTGTAGCTCGATGAGCCGGTGTTCTCCTGAGAGCGAATTGTGCTGTAGCCGAGGAATTGTCTTACCGTGTCCGCGCTGGCGTTAATGAACGCGCCGGAAGAGTTGCGCGCCAGCGCGACTTCCGGCAGGATGTAGTTGATGTCACGCCGATGCGTCAGATGACGTGCCTGATTGCCGACATAACCGGCATCTATCACTACACCCCACGGCAATTCATGTTGGACGCCCAAGCTATAGGCATAGACCGCGCCCGGCTTCATCGTGAAATCAAAAACTGTAAGCGCCTGAACCAAGGGTTTGCCGGTACCGCTCGCTCCGACAGTGTCGAGCGGATTGTTGAAGCCGGACAAGCCTGAAAGATTTGCCGGTGTTGTGAACTGGCGGCCATTCGTTATCGTCGCAACAGTCGCGAACGGCGTGTTGGTGCCCGCGTCGCGGACTGGGTTGAAAAGTGTGCGATCGAAGTACATTCCACCACCGCCGCGAATCACGGTCTTTCCTGTTCCGAATGGATCCCAAACAAAGCCCAGCCGGGGCGCGAAGAGCGCGTTGCCGCTATCAGCCAAGCCGCTGGGCCGCTCCGTCTTCAGTCGCTGAAGGTTCGGATCGCTGACCTGCGCGTTGCTCGGCAGTACCAACCCGTTGTAAGGATCGAAATATCCCTGCGCGCGAGTCAAGGTGCCGGTCGGATCCGCAATAAGATTGATTACACCGCCCGAGATTTGGCTTCCCAGCGGTGCTTTGTTTGGATCAAATCGGCTCCGATCGAATCCTACGATGTTACCGAGCTCAGTATATTGCCAGGGGACGTGCTGCAAACGAAGACCGAGCGTCAAACTCAATTGTCGATTTACTCGCCACTGATCGTTTACGTAGGCTTCAAATTGATTGTATCCGGCCGGGGCGTTCGTTGAGTTCGAGGTCTCTGTAAAACGTGTGTAAGCGCCGAGCAGCAGATTCGCGAAGGCGTTGCCGCTATCCTGAGGCCGAAACGCGGTTCCGGCGGTCGAGCCGGCACTGAAGGTTATCGTTCCGCCGTCACGAGCGCGAGTGTTCTCGGCCTTGGTGCTGTTCACGTAAAGCAAGCCGAATTTCAACGTGTGGTCACCGCGCACCCATGTTAAGTTGTCACGAATTTCCCAATTACGATGATCGATTGCGTAAGGCAGGCCGTTGCCGCTTAGCGTCGTGTAACCTTGCACTGAAAACTCCGGAATCTTGTTCAGCCGATTGGCCGGAAAAATTTCAGCAAAGTTGATTCCGTAAGTACCGCGGTTGATCTGCGCATCATCCTGATAAGACAACGCTTGATCGTTTCGCTGCCAGGAAACCAGCGCTTCATTAACGATCGTCGGTGTCAGGACGTGGGTGTAACTGAGCATGAAAGTCTTGCCCAAACGAATGTGGTTGTCCGGCGCGATCGGCAAATTCTGGTTGTCAAAACTTGAGCCGAGCGGATTGTCGGAATCAAATTTGTCACGTAACCAGCGCCCGAAGATCGTCACGTTGTTGTTGTATTGATAATCGATGCGCAGGAGTTCTTGCCGCACGTTTCGCCTGGTGATTGGAAAGGCAATGTATTTATCAGCGCCACCGTTCGGCAATGGGAACAGCCTAGCCAGCGCCAAACCGTTTGGCGACATCTTTGCCGTCGGGATTATATTGTTTGCGAAAGGAACGCCGGTGGTCGAACCAGACTTGTCGCACAGTATGAAACGTCCCGCATTTATTGTATCGGCATTCGGTATCGTAGTTGTGCACGTGTAGTTTGCCGGTAATCCAATGGGCAAAAACGCGCTAAAGTCGCCTCTACGCATTGCCTCAGTCGGCACCAACTCATTCACAGAGGTGCCGGTGCGCGGCAACTTCCACTCGAGACCGCCGAAAAAGAATAGCTTTTTCTTGTAGAGTGGGCCGCCAACAAATCCTCCAAAATTGTTAAATCGCAGATGCGCCCTCTGCGGCGTGCCACTCGTGACCTGCTTACTCTCCCAAGGAAAAGCGTTCAGCTTGTCGTGACGAAAAAACTCAAAGAGCGAACCATGAAAATCCGAGGTGCCCCGCTTGGTCGCGACGTTAATTGCCGGCCCAGCTTGCGCGCCATACTCGGCGCTGTAAGGGCTGGCGACCAGCCTGAATTCCTGAATCGCATCGACGCTGATGTTGTTGACGAGCGTGCCTACCGACCCGTGATCCACGTTGCTGATCCCATCCAGTGTCGGCGCGGTACGACGACGCAAGCCATTGATTGCCGTGTCGTCTACCCGCACGTTGGTGCCTTGCTGCGAATCGCTGTTAATGGCACTGGTGCCGGGCGCCAGATTGACCAACTGCGTCCAGTTGCGCCCATTAAGCGCAATCTCTGTCACCTGCGTGCCGGAAATCAGCGTCTCGACGTTCGCAGTCTCTTTGTTGACTGTCTGGTAGGACGTCGCGACCACGTTTACCTGTTGACTGATTTCGCCGACTTCCATTGCAATCGCTAACGACGAAGTGTTTCCCACATCCACCTTGACGTTATCCTGCAGGAAAGTCTTGAAGCCCTGGGCGACGACGGTGACTCGATAGAATCCGACCGGCAAATTCGTCACGATGAAGTATCCGTCCGAATCTGTCGTCGCGGTTCGGCTCAAGGCCATCTGCGGACTCTCGACCGTCACGGACGCGCCGGCGACTACCGCCTTGCGCTCATCTGTTACCGTTCCAGCCAGGGACGCATTAACTTGTTGACCCGCGGCCGAGCTTGAGAACAGCAGACAGATGAAGGTCATCAGCAGGAAAACGCCAAAGCACTTCCGCCGTTTACGTCTTTCAGAATTCATTTGCTGGGTG
Organism: Pyrinomonadaceae bacterium; assembly: GCA_036559945.1. Lineage (GTDB taxonomy): Bacteria > Acidobacteriota > Blastocatellia > Pyrinomonadales > Pyrinomonadaceae > UBA11740. The sequence continues at coordinate 19,502 of DATBSG010000146.1, read as the reverse complement.
GAATCGCATCGCGAATGCGCACTTCGTTCGTGTGATTGTGCCATGGCAAAAATTCTCCTCATTCAGGTGGAACTGCTTCGTGTCCTAGCTGTTCTTGCGTGTTAGCGTTAACACACACCAATTGCGCGCGGACAGGTCCCCAAAATCCTCTGGAACGTCTTCATTTCTTTTCCAGCAATGGTCCCCGACTCTCGCGGAGCAAAACGGCATTTAGCCCTTAGTTGATTCACGAACGATCAATTCGCACTCGAACACTCGCTCCGTCCGAGCTCGATCGTGTCCGTCTTCAATTCGCTGCAATAGAAATTCCGCGGCCACCCGCCCTTGCTCCTGCGTCGGCTGACGGACCGTCGTCAGCGGTGGAGAAGTGTGCGAAGCCAACGGCACATCATCGTAACCCACGATGGCGATGTCGTGTGGCACAGACAGGCCGGCCTTTTCGATCGCATTGAGCGCCCCTACCGCCGTAAAATCGTTGCGCGCAAACACCGCTGTGGGGTGTCTCTTCATTTTTAGTAGTTTGGTCATACCCTCGAAGCCCATCTCTTCGGTGGAGTAGCCGGGCATCTGATCATTGCCGCCTCCATTGCCGACGACTAAATTCTCTTCAACCGAAAGACCATACTCATTTAATGCTTCCAGGTAGCCTTGAAAACGCCGCAGGCCTACACTCTTTGTGAGCGAAACACCTATAAAACCGATGCGTTTGTGGCCCAAATCAATGAGGTGCTTCGTGGCTTCATAACCGCCTTTCAGGTTGTCCGCCGTCACCAGGTCTACGTGAGGATGACGAAAATCTCTGCCAATCAGGGACGCCGGAATCCCAGCTCCAATTAATTGCTGGAGCCGCTCGTTGCCGAGCTTCGAAGCCCGCGTTGCGACGATTATTCCGTCCACGCGATGATCAGCAAGTGAATCAAACGCTTGCACATCTTCTTTAGCGCTGTGCTCGCTGATGCAGATGAAAAGCGTGTACCCACGCTTCTCCAAAACCTCGCGCACGCCGCGGCTAAGCTCGGCCGCAAAAGGATTGGCGATGTCACCAAGTACCAGTCCAATTGTCTCCGTGCGCTGGCGTTTCAGCGCGCGCGCCAGGCCATTCCGACGGTAGTTCATATCGCGCGCCACACGTCGTACGCGCTCGCGGGTGGCTGCATTAACGTAACCGTTCTCGTTAATCACGCGTGACACAGTCATCGAGGTAACGCCAGCCGCGGCGGCAATCTGCGCTAGAGTGACTGGCTTGTTAGGCCGCTTGTTCATATCGTCCCGAGCTATGTTAACGTTAACAGGCCAAGCTTATAACCGGTCTGCCAAACTGCTGTCAAGTCCTTTTACAGATCTTTTCTCCAAGTTTCCCGGACTTGGACAGCCCGAGATGTGAGAATTTTTGGCAAACGGTTGTCTCGCTGGACGGTCGGAACTGGCTTTAGCTAATCCATTTTAAGCTCTCGCATTTTCAAACCTGACTGGATCGAGCCTGGGAACAAGCAAGTGAATGATTGCGAGTGCAACCAAATACGCGCTGCCAGCAATGATAAAAATGGGCACGTAGCTGCCGGTCGATTGCAGAATGTAACCGACTACTTTCGAGATCAACATGCCGCCAATCGCGCCGGCCATTCCGCCAATGCCGACGATCGAACCGATGGCCTGGCGCGGAAAAGTATCGGAAGTCGTGGTGAAGAGATTGGCCGACCATCCCTGATGCGCCGCGGCGGCGAGTCCGACTAACAACACTGCGACCCACACGTTCGAAGCTTTCGCGGCAAACACAACTGGCACAACTGCCAGCGCGCAAATCAACATCGCCGTTTTGCGCGCGCGATTCACACTTACGCCGCGTTTAATCATCGAAGAGGAAAGCCAACCTCCGGCGACACTGCCGACGTCGGCAATCAAGTAAACAATGATTAGCGGTGGGCCGATGTTTTTCAAATCGATGCCATAACTCTTTTTCAAAAAATCAGGCAGCCAAAACAGATAGATCCACCAGATTGGATCGGTCATAAATTTTCCAATCGCAAAGGCCCACGTTTGTTTGTAAGGAAGCAAACGTCGCCACGGCACGCGCACTTCACTTTCAGGCGGGTCACTGCGAATGTACTTAAGTTCTTCCGCTGACAAACGCTGATGCTCTTCCGGCCGCCGATACACTGACAGCCACACAACCAGCCAGGCAAATCCGGTTAGCCCAGTGCCGATGAATGCCCATCGCCAGCCAAAAGTCAGCGTCAGCCACGGCACAGCTACGGCTGCAACCAAAACTCCAACGTTCGTCCCGGCGTTGAAGATACCGGTGGCCAGCGCGCGTTCTTTTCGCGGAAACCACTCGGCAACTGTCTTGATGCAAGCGGGAAAGTTGCCCGCTTCACCTAAACCCAAAACGAAGCGCGCCAAGCTAAACCCCGCCACTGTACTCACGAGCGCATGGCCCATCGCGGCCAGACTCCAGAGCAGAACTGAAAGAGAAAAGCCTTTGCGTGTGCCGAGCCAATCCATTATGCGGCCGGCGATGAGCAATCCGATCGCATAAGCTGCTTGGAAAGCGAAAACGACCCAGCTATAACCGATTTCGTCCCAGACACCCGCCGTCTGCAACGTGTCTTTGAGAGTGGCGATTACCTGGCGATCGAGATAATTGATGGTCGCAGCAAAGAAAAGCAACGCGCAGATGGTCCAACGGAAGCGGCCAACGCGAGGCTTTATTCCCAGCGCAGCATCAGCGGCGCCGATCACGCTCGCGCCGGCGGATTGCGGCGACGCAACTTCCGACTGTGATTTAGGAAACGCGGTCGCTTCCGATTTGCTTATTTGATCCATGACAAGAGTTTTTATTGATTTACGCCGCTCGCGAGAAAGCCACCGTCCACCACCAGGATCTCGCCAGTTACAAAACTGGCAGCGTCCGACGCGAGAAACACGGCGGCGCCGGCGAGCTCCTCAACCTTGCCAAATCGTTTCATCGGTGTCCGTAGCAAAAACTCGCGACCGCGTTCAGTTTCATCCAGAAGCTTTTGATTCAGCGCGGTCCGAAATACCCCCGGAGCAATCGCGTTCACACATATCCCGTGCGGCGCCCACTCTATTGCCAGCGACTTCGTCAGCGAAGCCACGGCGGCTTTGCTGGCTGAGTACGCCGCCACTTCGAATAGCGCGACAAAGGTTGAGAGCGACGCAATGTTGATGATGCGGCCATAACGGCGCTCGATCATGTGACGTCCGAAGACCTGGCATGCTCGCAGCGTGCCCGTCAGATTCGCTGCGAAAATGTCGTTCCAATCCTCTTCCGGAAAGTCGAGCGTTGGCGCGCGCTTTGTTCGTCCGGCGCAATTGACGAGGATGTCGATTTTCCCAAACGCTGCGATTGTCTCGTCGCGTACATTCTCAAGCGATGCTTTATCCGCAACGTCCGAGGTGATTCGCAACGTTCTCCGACCACGCTGTTCGATCTCGTTCGCCGTCGCCCCAACCTGTTCGCTGCGGCGCGAAGTCGGGATCACATCCGCACCCGCTTCTGCCAGACCATGCGTAAGAGCCCGACCGATGCCGGAAGTTCCGCCGATGACGACAGCAACTCTGCCGGTCAGATCCAAAGGCGCATAGCCCATGCATTCACCTTCCAGGATTCGCGAGTCGATCATTCAGACGGCGCTGGGATTGAATTACGGCCAGGTATTTTACTTTCAAATTGGAAATCTGTCTGCTACAAAGACACGGTTTGTTCGGCCCAAAATTGAAATTCGCGGTGCTTATGGATTTCAGCCTTGGCGGGAACGCCACTTGCCACCTTCGTCAGATGTTCGAAAACACGCCTTCCAACTGCGTCAATCGTTTCGAGGCCGTCGATCACGGTGCCGGCCGAAAGATCAAGATCGTTGTTCATTCGCTCGAACACGGCCGTGTTTGATGCGAGCTTGATCACCGGCGCGATTGCGTTCCCGATCGTCGTGCCTCGTCCGGTCGTGAAAACGATCACAGTTGCTCCCGCGGCGACCAGTCCGGGAGTTGATTCCTGATCGTAACCTGGTCCTTGCATATGAGCGAGCATCTGGCCCTCGCCCAACTCGCATTCGCTTCTGAAGAGGTGGCTTCGCCAGCAATCAAAAAGAGCAACTCCAAGCGCGCCCGCAGAGCGAGATAGCACATTCCAATCGTCAGGGTCGCCTTTTTAGCGGCTCTGCGTAAATCTTTACCAGAAGCATCGTGAAATCCTTACTGGCCGTACTGCGTTGATGCGGCGTGCCGCGCGGCACGATCACGAGGTCGCCTTTTTTTATTTCAAAAGTCTTGCCATCGATAATCCGCGGGCTACGCCACTCACCCGGATCGGTTTCTTTCGGCGCATCCAGTTTTCCGCCCAGAACCAACGTTGCGGTTCCATCCAAGACATAATAGACATCGTCCGACGCATCGTGCAGCTCGGCTGCTGCGCCAGTCTTGTTTCTTTCGTGCTGCACCGCGACCCGCAACTGCATGCCGCCACTATCGATGAGTTCGGATGTTTTGTTTTCAGGTTGGAGGGTCTTCTGTAAATCATCGAGCGATTGCGACGACATCACGACATAGGGACGAGTAGCCTCGCTCGGCTTACGTTGCGCAGATCCTGTCGTCGCTGCGATCAATACGACGATTGAGACGAACACGATGCGATGAAGATTCATGACAGCCTCCCTATTTCCGGCTTGCTTCCAATCCGCTGCCGCCTTTATCGAATCCCGGCTGAACAGTCACGACGCCGAACTGGCGATCTTCCACTTCGCGATGCGCGGCCATCATCCAGACGAAGTTGATCGGATGGCCCGGCACCGAGACGTTCGGATGAAAACCCTTCGGCATGATCACCGCATCGCCATCGCGAACGACGCCGATGAATTCCGGCTCGTCCGGGTCGGTGTAAACGAACTGGACGCCGAACGAAGGTGGCGGCATATCGTAATAGACATAAAGCTCTTCGAGCATCGCGGCGTGTTCATGCGGAGGCCAACTGGTCCAATGGCCTGGTTCAGAAGTGGTAAAGCCCGCGAGAATCCGTCCCGCCTCCACATTCTTGCCGAGTGTGATGTTCACGGTGCGCGAGTTCGACGCGCCGCCTGTCTTGAATTTCAACGAGCCGTTCTTTTCCACATCGGTATAGCGCACCACCTGCAGCGGATACTTCTTTTCCACTTCGGCTGAGCACTCGACGAGATCGACTGAACTATCGGTGGTGATCTCAACATCGCTGCCGCGCGGAATGTAAATCGAATCGTATTGATTGATCTTGTTGGTCTGACCATCAGCCTCGATGGTGCATTCGCCTGAGAGACAGATTAAACCCGTCTCCAACGCTCCGGTTGAGAACTTCTCGCGCGGCTTCTCAGCGTCAAGAATGATGCGTCCGTAAACAAGATGCTTCATAAGGCTGTTCTCAGGCGTGATTGAAACGCTTCGACCCTTCCGTGAATTGGTATGACGGAAGATTAGCTGATCTTTTTTCTCTTTCATTTGTGCGCTCATGTTTTGTGTTTCCCTTTCCTTTTATTAAGACGCCCTCCCTTACGGTCGGGCTACTGGCCCGTTTGTCCTGTTTCCTGCCTACTGCCTTCGGACTTTTCGCTCGTCCAGCCATAAAAGATCTTCGAGCAAATAATAATTGCCATAGACTAGCGCAACGTCGCTCGGGCGTGTGCTTGACCCGTGACGCAAGACACCCGTGGATGTCTTGTCATCTGCCGAAACCGGCGTCAGATATCGATCGATAAGCGATTGCACGATTCGTTCGCCTTCGCGACGATATGTGGCCGCTCGTGTTCGATCCGATGTAGACTCAGACAGGCGCAGTAACCCGCCTGCGATAATTGCCGCAGCGGAAGTATCACGGTTGCGAAAATGCACGCCCTCGTCGGTGAAGTCATACCACGGAACGCCGTCTTCCGGCAGATGCTCAATGACATAGCCCGCGATTCTTTCCGCCGTTTGCAGCAGGCGCGGATCTTTCGTTTCGTTATATCCGACAGTGAAACCATACAGCGCCCACGCGGCGCCGCGCGACCAGGTAGTATCGGCAGCGAAGCCTTGATGAGTATGTGTAAAAACTCTTTCGCCCGGCTTAGCATTGTTCGGAAAAGTCAGATTCGTTGTCGAGGCCATTGAAGAATGGAACTCCTGGCGATTGTCGCCAGGATTGTAATGAACCGATTGCGCGACTGAGCCATCGCGACGGACGAGCCAGTCAGCGGACCTCAGCGCATGCTTTAAACCCAGTTCGAGCCATTGTGGATCATTCGTTTCGCGCGACGCCCACCACCAGATTTGCAGGTTCATCATCGTGTCGATGATTGTGTCGTCGCCATTCACGCTCCACGCCGCCACCAGTTCGGTCGTCGGATTGTAAAGCTGCTTCAAACGTTCCGCCGCGCGCAGTCCGCCTTCACGATATTTCGCTTCCTTCGTCTGCTGATAGGCGAGCACCGAAGAGTAATAATTTATGAAGCCTGTATCGTGATTCTCCGTCGTTTCCTTCCCAAGCAGACGTGCGTTCCAAATCTCGGCCCAACGATGAAATCGTTGATCTTTGGTCTTGGCGTAAAACTGCCAGAGTGTTCCGACCCAAAAATTACCGGTCCAGAAAAATCCCTTCTGCGCTTTCCATTCACCGGTTTGGTTGTCGCCTTCGGTAAAAAAGCCTTCGCCTTTGTCGCGCGTGGCTTCGTCAGGCGGCGTCTTTGAGATCATTGCTTCCCATTTTCGCGCCGTGCGTTCGGCTGATTGTCTTAACAAGGCAATAGCTTCGTCGTAAGTTTTCTTGCGGGCCGGTTCAAGAGTATCAGGTGGCGCCGACTGAGGCGTTGCTACCGAAGAAAGCATTACCACTCGGGCGGGGTGAGTAAGACGGCTGCGGATTGCCCTGACTGCGTTTACGAAATCGTCGAGAGTTTTTGGCGTCGTCGCGGGCACTACCAGCGAGCCGTACCGAAACTTCGCATCGGCGCCCGCTGCGTTTACCGTCAAGTCGTCGCGGTTCTCTTGATCCCAAAGGCCAGTGACATACCACGTAACCTTTCCATTTTCGAATTGAGGCTGCACCAACAGGTTGAGCGGATCATCGGGAATGACTTTGCTTTGATTGCCCGGCGCGATAATTGCCAAGCCGAGATCTTGATCCGGCAGCATGTGGATCGCCGTCGCGGGCGGACCTTCCTCTTCGACCTGATGTCCCCACCATGCGCGCACCAGCGCCGGTTCTGTCGTCGTCGGCTCGAAAACCTTTTCTTGCAAGCCGGGTTGGCGGACGATTCCGGTTACCAACTTCAAATCATCCGCGCCCTCGGCAGTAACGCGATGCTCAAAGCCATGCTCGCCGGCCCACTGTGTCATTCGACTGGTGAGGTTCACTTCCCGACCGGCAACCTTCCATCCTTTGTAAGTGAGTTCGACGATGACTCGCACGGCTCCGGCGCTGATGATTCGCCATTTGCGTTCGGCAACGTCGGAGACTTTAACAACCTTGCCATCGACCAATGCCGCGACGGCGCCAATGCCGATCGCGTCACCGATGCGATAGATATCGCGGCCGAGCGGCGACTCCCAGTGATAGACGTATTCCGGCGCGCCGAACATTTCGAGATACAAACCCGGCCGCCGCTTGCCCCAAATATCAATCGCATTGCGTTTGTCAAAATAAATTCGCCAGGCGCTTGCTTCGGACTCCCAACCCAGCCCGTCGAACTTCATCGTGAACTTGGCCGCGGTGCGCTTTGGATAGTTGGTGCGCAAGCGTTGGATCGTCGCCGTATCACCGTAAGCGATTGTGACTATCCGGGTCTGTTTCGGTTTGAGGTCGATCTGAAAAGCAAGTTCATCGAACTTGTTGTCGCCGTCGAGATCGTCTACTTGTGAAGGCAGTTCGATCGTTTGCAGCGTCTGCGCGTCTTCTTTGACAGTTGTGGCGTCGCTGGCTGTGACGATCGCGTCGCCGGCTTTGAAGTCCGGTGCGATCTTTTTCAATTCAGTCACACTAACGGCGACATCCTCTGCAAGTCGTAATTCGTTCGTCGGGTTAGTGATCGAGAGCTTGAGAACCTTAATTCGCGGCGCCGCCGAGACGGATCCAATCCCACACAGCAAGGACGCTGACACGAAGACGAACGCCCTAAGTCTGTTTGCTTTACCGTTGACCATTATGGAATGCGCATATTCTGAACGATGGCTAGATTCGTGCGTTACCGGTAACAATACCAGTAAAAGCAGTCTTCCTCAAGGATTTCTTAGGTTCGCAAAGGAAATCGCGGACTGCTTAGAATAGTAAGAATCGTTGCGACGGAATAGCGAGGCGCTAAACAGCCACGGCTTTGGTCGCGCCGCAGGACTCGCGCACGACCAATTCAGGTTCGACGACGATGTGTTGCTCCTTTGGACGCTTCTTGCCTTCCACCAACTCTATTAAGAGTCGTCCGGCAGCCTGGCCCATTTCAGATGTTGACCAGGCAACGGTCGTCAAAGGCACCTTGAGCATGTCAACGTAATGGATGTTTCCGCCGCCAACGATCGCAACGTCCTCCGGGATTCGCAAACTAGCTTTAGTGATCGCACTCATCGCTCCGATGGCCGCGGGGTCATTCGCAGCGAAGATTGCCGGTGGCACATCACCTTCTTCCAACCATTGGCTCATCGATCGGTAGCCATCGTTTTCGGTAAAGCCGCATTCGCGCACCAGTGATGAATCAAAAGGCAGCTCATGTTGTGCGAGCGCCTTTTTGTAACCTTCAAATCGCAGCGCGGCAGTTGACGCAACTGTCCCTTTTAAATGACCAACCCGGCGATGGCCCAGACTGATTAAATGGTTGGTTGCCAGCAGCCCCACCTTGACATCATCGGTCGTCACGGTGCTGCAACGCAGTCCTTCCAACTGGCGATCAATCAGCACGAGCTTCGCGTGTTCGCGGACAATGCGCCGCAGGAACTTTGTATCGTCTGGTGAAGCCGCGGAGGCTAAAATCAGGCCATCAGTTCGGGGCAGTAGTGCTGCGATTTCCGATTCTTCATTGGCGGCGTTTTCATCTGTGCTACAAATCAGATTCTGATAGCCGACAGGCTTGGCCACCGTTTCGATGCCGCGACAGATTTCCGCAAAGTAAGAGTGCATGAGGTCAGGCACAACTACGCCCAGCAAGTAAGACCGATTCGTTGTCAGTGCGCGCGCGAACTGGTTGGGCCGATAATTCATACGCTGCGCTGCTTCAAGTATGCGCGCCCGGGTTTCCGGACTGATTTCCGGATGATTGTTAATGGCGCGCGAAACGGTCATCTTTGAGACGCCAAGCGCGCGTGCGATGTCAGCTAAAGTTGTTGGCATTCGCTTTTGTTAACTCGATTCAGTTTCTGCTCTTTAAAGATTTTGTTATCGCCTCTTCGGCCAGCGGAGCCATTACCATATAGCCTTTCACATTGGGATGAAGCCCATCCTCGCTCAACTCATCTTTCAAGAAATCCTTCTCGTCTATCATAGCCGAATAGTAATCCAGATAGGTCAATTTATTCTCGGCAACGTAATTTTTCATCCACTCGTTCAGAGCTTTAATCCTTTCCGGCGATCGCTGCGCGGTGCGAACGATCGGCTTGCCATCACGAGATTCGTAATCGCTGACTGGAAGTAACGAGGCGAGCACCACGCGAATGTGATTGGCTTTTGCCAGCTCAGTCATCGAAACCAAATTGTCTTCGATCGCTCCCAAAGTCATCGGTCCAGTATTGCCCGCGAGATCGTTCGTTCCCGCAAGAATAACAACCACCGCTGGGCGCAGAGCGATCACGTCGGCGCGAAAGCGCACGAGCATCTGCGGAGTCGTTTGGCCGCTAATCCCGCGATCGATGTAAGGCTTGCCGGAAAAGAAGCCACCGTACTTTGGATCATCCCAGGAATCCGTGATCGAATCGCCCATGAAGACGACGCGCTTTTCGTTTTTGACTGGCGTGATCCTGGCATTTGCATCGCGGTAGCGCGCCAGAAGCGGCCAATCATTCAACTTTTTTTGCGCCGTGCTCAACTGCGCTTTCGTATCCGCGCAATCGGTTGAAACCGGCTGCGCACGAGCATCTCCAAAAGCAAACATTAAGACCGTCAGAACTAAAATCAGCGTCGTCATTTTCATGTCGTCATCCTCGGTCTTATTCACCACCTTCACCTCCAATTGCCGCTTGCATCACGGATTCAGGAGTCCAATCGTCAATCGGGCGGGCGAGCGATAGGCGTCCCCGACTCATGACAGCCAGCCGATCACACATGCCGAAGAGTTCCGGCAGATACGAGCTCACCATCAGGACGGCCTTTCCTTTTTCTGCGCATCGCGCGATGGTTTCGTAAACGACGGCTTTGCTGCCGATGTCGATGCCGCGCGTTGGCTCATCGAGCAACAGAAAGTCTGCGTCCTGATGAAGCAAGCGAGCCAAGGCGACCTTTTGCTGATTACCGCCCGAAAGTTTACTAACTGGCTGCAGCATTGTACGAGCTTTGACTCCGAGCGTTCGGGTCACATCCGCCGTCTGACGTTTTTGCCGCGAAAGGCTGAGCCATCCGAAGCGCGCGCAGGACGACAAGCGCGTCATCGTCACGTTGTCGGCGATGGAAAGATTGACCGCGAGTCCTTCGCCCTTTCGATCCTCGCTCAGGTAACCGAGTTTTTGGAAAAGCCTGACCGCGGGCGTTCCACCGCTGGCCCTGAGAGATTTTCCTTTCAACGTGATCGTGCCGCCTTTCGCCCTCTCGAGGCCAAAGATGGTCCGCATGACTTGCGTTCGCCCCGAACCCATTAGGCCGGCCACGCCGAGAATCTCGCCACGCCGCAGTTCGAGACTCGCGTGCTTCAAAAGCGGAGGAGCCGCCAGATCGCGAACCTCAAAAACCGTTTCGGTGTCTTGAGTTTTGACCGCTCGCGCGGGAAAGAGATTCTCTATGGGCCGCCCCACCATGTGCGCAATTAACTGTTCGTCTGAGATAGATGTCATCTCCTCTGTGGCGACGCTCCGGCCATCGCGAAGCACGGTAACGCTGTCGGCAATCTCGCGCACCTCTTCCAGGAAATGACTGATGTAGATAACGCTGATGTCCTGGTTGCGAAACTTGCGGATGAGACTGAAGAGATGCTTCACGTCGTCGCGCTGCAAACTGCTGGTTGGCTCGTCCATCAAAATAATTCGCGCCCGCGCCGCGATGCAGCGGCAAATTTCGACTATCTGTCTGGCGGCAATCGATAAGTTGTCGACGCGCGTCTCGGGGCGAATCTCGGGGTGATGAAAAGTGCTTAATACCTCGGCAGTGCGCGCATAAAGCTTTTGTCGATCAAGCAAGGCCAGCCGCGATGGTTCCATTCCCATCATGATGTTTTCCGCGACCGACAGATGCGGGAATAACGAAAGCTCCTGATGAATCAAGGCGATTCCTCGTTCGCGCGCGTCCAGCGGGCTTGCGGGAACATACGCGTGGTTCTTGACCTCTATCGTGCCCGCGTCCGGTTTGATTAAACCTGCCAGCACGTTCATTAAAGTGCTCTTACCTGCGCCGTTCTCTCCAATTAGTGCGTGCACTTCGCCCTTCTGCAAGCGAAGGTTTACGCCGTCCAACGCGACGGTAGGCCCAAAACGCTTACTGATATTGGAAAGCGATAGATCAGTCATAGCTAAATATTATTTCACCCCTTGCTCTTAGCTCTTTGCGCTTTGCCCTTTGCCCTGCCACGCTCCACCATTTGGAAACTCGTAGTAATCAAGCGACTCTGCTTTCATCTCGATGCTGTAACCCGGATCGAGCGGTGGCATGTAGCAACCATTCTTTATCACCACCGGAAAGACAAAGTGTTCGTGAAGGTGATCGACGTACTCGACGATTCGATTCTCGAGCGAAGCGCTGACCGCGATGTGATCGAACAGCGAAAGGTGCTGAACGTATTCACACAGGCCGACGCCGCCGGCATGCGGACAAACGGGCACGCCGAACTTTGCCGCCATCAAGAGCACGGCGAGCACTTCGTTCACGCCACCGAGACGTACGCTATCAATCTGGCAGAAGCTGATGGCCTTGGCTTGCAGCAGTTGCTTGAACACCACGCGGTTCTGACAGTGCTCGCCGGTGGCTACCCCGATAGGCGCAATTGCGCGCGCGATCTTTGCGTGGCCCAGAACGTCATCTGGCGACGTAGGTTCTTCAATCCAGTAAGGATCAAAGAGCGCCAACTCTTTCATCCAGTCAATCGCCTGATTGACATCCCAAATCTGGTTAGCATCCATCATCAACTTTCGTTCAGGACCGATCTCTTCGCGAATCAGGCGCGCTCGGCGCACATCATCGTGAAGATTCTGCCCGACCTTCATCTTGAAATGCGTCCACCCGTGCGCTAATCCTTCGCGCACCAAATTGCGAACCTTCTCGTCCGAATAACCCAGCCATCCCACCGAGGTCGTGTAGGCAGGGTAACCCCGCGATAGTATCTCCTGCTCTCGCACCGACTTCGTAGCTTCATGGCGCTTCAACATCTCAGTCGCTTCGTCCGCAGTCAGGGCGTCCGTGATATGCCGGAACGGAATGCAGGACACGATCTGGTCGGGCGTCATATCGACCAGCAATTTCCACAACGGCTTGCCCTCCATCTTGGCGTAAAGATCCCAGATGGCGTTTACCAGCGCCGCCGTCGCCAAATGAATCACGCCTTTCTCGGGACCGAGCCAGCGCACCTGGCTGTCGGACGTGATCTCGTTCCAGAATGCGCCGAGGTTTTCGGTAAGCGATTCGAGGGTTCGGCCCAGGACATGATGCTTTAGAGCATGGACCGCAGCGACGCAGATTTCATTGCCGCGCCCATTGGTGAACGCGAGCCCGTAACCTTGCAATCCTTGCGGGCTATCGGTTTCCAGAATGACGTAGGTCGCCGAGTAATCGGGGTCGATATTCACCGCGTCCGAACCGGCCAGTGTCGTCGAGGTCGGAAAGCGGATGTCGCGGACTCTAGCGTCAATGATTCTAGTTGACATCTAATTATTCGGTCACGCTAAAGCTCCTCGCGAGCTCCGCCAGCGATCGACGGCCACGGCGATTACGATCAGCGCGCCGATGATGATCTCCTGAATGTAGTTGGGCCAGCCGACCTGCTGACAACCGTTCCGCAGAAATGCCATGATCAGCGCGCCGATCATTGACCCAAAGATGCTGCCTTCACCGCCTTTTAAACTTCCGCCGCCAATTACCACCGCGGCGATAATGTCCAGTTCCAAACCGGCGGCCACCGTAGGATCGCCTTGCCGCAAGCGCGACGTCTGCATGACGCCGGCGAGTCCGAACAGCAGACCGGCAAGCGCATAGATATAGATCTTCAGCCGATCGGTGGCGATGCCGCACGCGCGCGCAGCTGCCTCATTCGATCCCAAAGCGAAAACGCGCCGCCCAAAAACTGTATTGCGCAAAACAATCGCTGCGATTACTGCCAACGCAATCGCGATCCAAACGCCAGGCGCCACCAGCAGCCATGCGGGTCTTGGCACCGTAAGCAACAAATTGTTGACCCACGTCTCCGGCATGTTCACGGTTTGCGAACCCGCGATCCCTTTTGCTACGCCTCGCGCCACTCCCAGCATTCCCAGCGTGGCAATAAACGGCACTACGCGCAGGCGGGTGATTGCCAGACCATTCATCAAACCCACCAAGCAACCCACCAGAATTCCCGCGCAGAGAGCCACCGTGGGCGAAAAACCGGCATTGATTCCCAGCGCGGTGATTATTCCGGTCAGGGCGATCGCCGAACCGACGGAGAGATCGATTCCGCCGCTGATGATGATCATCGTCATGCCGATAGCGCCAATGGCGACGATCACAGTTTGCGCCAAGACTGTTCGGATGTTTTTCAGCGAGAGATAACGCTCCGGGGTTCCGATGAGAATGGCGAATACAGCGATGACCAACATCAATCCCAGCAGCGGGCCCAGCCGGTTGAGCCAAGTCCGTGCGAAGTTGGAGCGGAAGATTGCCGGGATAGATTTTGTGTCAGCAACCATGAAATCTGGCAGCACCCCGAGCGGTAGCGAAGGGATCAGGCTATCATCTTGCGTCTTGATCCGGTCGCTACTGCTCCCGGTTCCGACACAATTATTTCAAATACTGATCCAACGGCGGATGCAGCAGCGCCTGCGTTTCGGCGGCGTCCAGGTTATCCGGCGTGATCATGGTGACGCCTGTATCGATTCGTTTTTCAACAGTCTTCCCTTGCAGGCTTTCGACCAACGTACGCACGCCCAGGTAACCCATATTGAATGGATTCTGTACCACGATCCCGTGCAACTGCCTGGCGCGCATGGCGTCGATGAAGATCTGGCTGGTGTCAAAGCCAACGAACGTTACTTTGCCTGCCTTGCCGATGTCCTGTAGCGCCGAAAGCATTCCCGCCGTTGACGATTCATTCGGTGTGAAAATGCCTTGCACCTCATCGCCAAAGCGATTGAGCAGATTCTCTGAGCTCCGTTTGGCAGTATCGCGGGTGGCGCCTGCGTACTGATCCGTGGAGATTAACTCGATGCCGGGAAATTTCTGTTTGATCTCTGATAAGAAGCCTTCCTCGCGTTCCATTGTGCTCGCCGAACCTTCAGCGTAACGCAGCAGGATAACCTTTCCTTTTCCGCCGAGTAGCTGGCCCAGACGATCCGCCGCCAGCACTCCGCCTTGGCGATTATCAGTGGCCACAAAGCTAACAATCGAATTTGACTGGATGGCCGAATCGATGATTACCGTGGGCACTCTGGCGCTCTTTGCCTCTTCGACTGGGCGCGCCAGCGCACGATCGTCCAGCGGAGCCAGCACCATGCCGTCCACTCCCTGCGAAGTGAAACCCTCGACAACCTGAATCTGTTGTTCGCGATCATCTTCGCGCAAGGGACCTTTCCAGATCAATTCTACTTCCTCGCCTTGCCCCGAAAGTTCGCGCGCCGCCTTGATGCTGCCGGCATGAATGCTCTTCCAAAACTCGTGCGAAGTGCCCTTGGGAATGACCGCTATGGTGAGTTTTTTCTTGCCCGTCTTTGATCCAGAACGGTTGCAGCCCAACGCAGCAATCGCGGCCAGCATCGTCAGTATTGAAATGATTTTGCGCATGCTCAATTCCCTTTTTGTTTGATTAGGCAGATCTCCCGGCAGCTTCTTTCGCCGCCACGACCGGATTATTCAGCCAGCCAACGTTTTCGATCGAAACCTCCATCAAGTCGCCCGCTTTCAGAAATAGCGGCGGCTTGCGGGCGAAGCCGACACCGGCGGGCGTGCCCGTGGCGATTACATCGCCGGGTTCAAGCGTGATGTTTTGGGAAAGGAATTCGATCAACTCGGGCACACCGAAGATCAATTGATCGGTGTTTGAATCCTGCATCGTCTGGCCGTTCAGCTCGAGCTTAATCGACAGCTTGTGCGGGTCGGGAACGACATCGGTCGTCACGATAGTTGGGCCCATCGGCGCAAACGTATCACAGGATTTTCCGCGTTGCCATTGACCGTCTGCGAATTGAAAATCGCGGGCGCTGATATCGTTGAAGCAGGTATAGCCCAGCACATAATCGAGCGCGCGACTGGCACTCACCTGCTTCGCTCGCCGCCCAATGACCACGCCGAGTTCTGCTTCGTAGTCTACTTGAGTGCTTGTCGAGGGCAGCACGACCGGCTCGCCCGGCGCGATCACCGCCGTCGCAAATTTCGAAAAGATTACCGGTCGTTCGGGGATGGGCATATTGCTTTCCGCAGCGTGGTCTCGGTAGTTGAGCCCGATGCAGATCAGCTTTCCGGGCCGAGGTGCGGGAGCCAGCCAGTAAGCGTCGGACCGTTTCGTTAACCAACCTTTTTCAATTGCTTCGATGAAAAGCTGCGAGTCGCTTATGAGCGCTGTATATTTTTCGCGGGACTGTTGGAACCACGGACCGTTCAGATCGAGCCAATCGAGATGATTGGCCGGCGCCGGCCCTTCAAAGGCGCGACCGAAATCCAGCAGATATTCCTTCGTCAGGAGCGCTCCCACACGCGGCCGTTGCCATCCGGCTTCCCGGGTTGTGAAAGTTGCGATTTCCATTGCGAGTCCGACCCTCTCGTCAATTGCCGACGAGAGTTCATTCGATAACGATTACGTGCAACTCTTTGGGGCCATGCACGCCGATTGTCAACGTCAATTCGATATCCGCGGTGCGGGAAGGCCCGGTGATAAACGTAATCGTGCGGCTCATGGCGCCTGATCCATCGTGGCGAACACGTTCCAGCGCTTCGCCGAGGGTCAGACAAATATCGGCGGCATTGATGAAAGCGATATGCACCGGCGGCACGAGTGAAACCAAACGATGGCGCTCGCGATCCGATTCCAGCACCAGCGTTCCCGTTTCGGCGATCGCGGCCTGGGCCGTCGTGATGCCGATATCGTAGCCAAACAGCTCGTGCGCGCCGGGGGCGATGGTTTGTTCATCGATCTCGGTTTCTGCCGACTTCATCAGCCTTGAAACCAAAGGCGCGTCTGACAACGCGATGCGCCTGCCGGGCAGCGAGGCAATAATCTGATTCAACGCCTGTATTGCTTGGGCCTCGCCTCGAGTTACGACGCAATGGCCGCCAACCGATTCGAGGCGGTCGCGAAAAATTTCAATCCGCCTGACTGCGTCATCGTCGATTCCAGTTAGCGGCATTGCTTCTACGACTGGAGCACCTGGTTCACAGACAGCATCGACGTGCGCGCTTTCAGCCAGATACTTGCGGACAGACGCCAGGATTAGCGAGCGCGCGTTGGTCGTGGATTGGTCTGGAGCCAGTCTATTTATCATTTGAATTCATCTCTCGCCATTGCTCTCGAAAACTCTTTGGCTCAATCGGTCGCAGGTCGCGGGCCTGGGTCCAGGAATCGAGTGGCGGCGCCAAGCGTGCCAGCAAACTTCCAACTTGGCCAATCCTTCCACGACTCACAATGAATCGTTGCAACCGCCGAAGGAGTCTTCCGCTCCATTCATACACCCGACGCCGAGTCATCACGACCGCCCACAATTTGAAAGTGAATCTCTCAAGTCTCCGACGCGCGACCGCCGGTTCCTGCCTCCTGCCTCCTGCCTTCTGACTTCTGCCTTCTGTTATTTCCGCACGCAAGTGCAAGAGCAATTCCGGAATATCTATTTTTACCGGACAGACCTCGCGGCAGGCGCCGCACAAACTCGAGGCATACGGCAGTTGCGCTGATTTCGCCAAACCGAATAATTGCGGCGTGATCACGGCGCCGATCGGGCCGGGATAAACCGAGCCGTAAGCATGGCCGCCAATTTGCTGATACACAGGACACGCATTGAGACACGCGCCACAGCGTATGCACGCCAATGCTTGGCGCGTTACCGGATGTGCGAGCATGCGCGAGCGACCGTTGTCGAGCAGGACGATGTGCAACTCATCCGGGCCTTCGTCTTCGCGCCGGCGTTTGGTTCCGGTGATCAAGGATTGATAAGCGGTGAGATGTTGACCGGTGCCTGAGCGCGGCAGCAATTTTAGAAACACTTCGAGGTCGGCGAAGCGCGGAATCACTTTCTCAATTCCCATCACCGCGATGTGCGTTTTAGGCAAGCTCGTAGTCAGACGAATATTGCCTTCGTTTTCGAGGATAAGGATCGTCCCGGTTTCGGCGACGCCAAAATTTACGCCGCTAATTCCGATATCGGCCGCGCCAAACTTCTCGCGCAGGACCTGACGAGCGGTGCAGGTCAGTTTCGCTATGTCGTTCGTCAGTTCGATGCCGAGCTTATCGGTGAACAACTCGGCGATCTGGCCTTTAGTTTTGTGAATCGCCGGGGCAATGATGTGCGAAGGCGTCTCGCCGGCAAGCTGAATAATGTATTCGCCGAGATCTGTTTCCAGCGCTTCGATTCCTTCGGCTTCAAGGGCGGCATTGAGATGGATCTCTTCGGTAGCCATGCTCTTGCTCTTTACCACCAGGCGTGCTTGCCGTTCGCGCGCCAGCCGACAAACAATGCGGTTCGCTTCCGCAGCATTCCGCGCCCAATGAATCTGCGCACCGGCCGCTTCAGCGTTAGCGGCGAATGCCTCCAGATAGCGATCGAGGTGAAGTAGAGTCTTGTCTTTGATCGCTCGCGCTTGTGATCGTAGTTCTTCCCAATTGTCGAGACTCTTCGCCGCCTCCAGCCGCCGCCGCCCGAACAGCGATGTCGCTTTGCGCAGCGCGCTGCGCAACTGCACATCGGTCAGCGCGGCCCGCGCGTTTGCGTCGAATGTCTCTGTGGTTAGGTGATCCATGGGCCAGTGATTTCCAAACTGCCTTCATTCCCTCTTCCTTTGGGAGAGGGAGTTAGCCCTATTGACCCGCCAGCAATTCCGCCAGATGCATGACTCGAACCTTCGATCCGATGCGCGACAAACGTCCGCCAATCTGCATCAGACAACTGGCATCGCCTGAGACGACGGCAGCGACGCCCGCGTGTTCTATGGCCTCGATCTTTCGTTCCAGAATCGCGGCGGAGATTTCGGGATACTTCACGGAGAAGGTGCCGCCGAAACCGCAGCAGGCGTCGGCGTTGTCCAGCTCGACGAACTCGGCCTCGCGAACGTGCCTTATCAACCGCCGCGGCTCGTCGTGAACATTGAGGTCGCGCAAACCGTGACACGCATCATGCCAAGTCACCCGTCCCGCGAAGCGCGCCCCCAGATCTTCAATTTTCAGCACGCGCACCAGGAATGAACTCAGTTCAAAAGTGCGCGCGGCGAGCGCGCGGGCTCGTGGCCGCCACGGTTCGTTTTCAGAAAACAACGCGGCGTAATGATGGATCATTGCGGTGCATGATCCCGAAGGACAGACAATCGCTTGCGCCTTGCTCTCTTCGCAAATTTCGATAAACCGTTGTGCAACGTGTCGTGCCTCAGCCCAATAACCCGTATTGAAAGCCGGCTGTCCGCAGCAGGTTTGGCGCTCATCAAACTCAACCGAGCATCCGGCGCGCTTCAGCACCTCGACGGTGCTCGTGCCCACGCTGCTCCACATTTGATCGACAAGGCAGGTGACAAACAAACCCACAGTCATTGCCGATTTTCGATTGCCGACTTCCGATTTGTGATCGTGATCTCTCATAAAGGCTTGCTCGGTCGTGGTGCCGCCGCGGCGGCGCACTGAGCGACAGCCAGATGCAAACATCAACGGGAGTATAACCATCAATCGGCAGTCGGCAATTGGAAATCGACAATATTAGAGGGTCACTACTCCCTTGACGTATCCAGGAGAGTAAATATCTTTGAGCAAGGCTTCCTGGACTGATTCGAGAGATGTGTAGCGGTGTGTGATTAAGGGACCCACCTCGATTTCATGACGCTCGATGAGGTTCAGTGCTCGCAGGTATACCGACGGACGGCCATCCGGCTCAAAACCTCCCGACGCGCCAACCGGAGTGACGAGCGTGGGCTCGCGAAACATCAGGTTGTTCAAGACGCTCAAATCGACCCCGGCGTGGCCATGCCCGTAAAGCAGCACTGT
>DATBSG010000145.1:0-17993 GCA_036559945.1 Pyrinomonadaceae bacterium | reverse complement strand
ACGTGCGCCTGTGCGCGTATCCCGTCGAATTTATCTTCGACAAAAAATTCTTCAGGCATCGTGCGCGCGATGTCCGCCAGGTCAGACGCGGGAGTCGCGAGCATGAACTTTAAGGGATGAAACAGACGCATCTCGACTTCGCGCAGCGTGCCAGCGCGCGCGCGCACCGCCGCTTCGCCAATGTCGCCGCGCAACATGTTGGCAAGCGAAACTTCCGCGAGTGGCTGTTTGAAAGCACGCGCGATGGCGTCTTCGACGAGACCTTCGCGCAAGCCAATGCGCAAATCTCCCGACAAGAGTTTGACCAGATACTTTGCTTCCAGTGGAGTCGCCGTTGACAACTCGCGAGTCAGCAACGCTGTCTTCGCGTTTTTTCCGCGCGTGCTGCTCAACTGCGCCAGCAGATTTTCCGTTTCCGCGAGGCTGAGACTCGGGTTGTTCGCAGCTTTCGCTTCAGTGAACATCTCAAACGCAACGTCGCCGGCATCGCCCCAACGTGCGTATCGCGCGCCTAGATCGGCGGGCAAATCCGTCGCGGTAATCAAAGCCTCGCTGATGATGCTGCCGCCCACGTTCGTCGTCCGGGCGTCGTGCAAAGCGAATACTTGCCCGGCGAAATAACGCCCGGCGCGCGCTAAATCCTCATCGGAAAGCTGCTGAAAATATTCGCCGAGCAGCGCTGCCTTTTCAAGCTTCTTGGTGGTCGCGGCGACCTTTTCGGCCGTGCGCGCGAACTGCTCGAGTGAATTAGATGGAAAAACTGCGGCGATGTTCATAAGGCTGATTGATCTTCCGGTAGCTGCCGTCAAAACTCAATGCCTAACGGCGAGCGTTATTTGCCGATGGGAATATTTCCTTCTACGTGTGGATACAAGCGCGAGTAATGGAGTCCGGGATGGCGTTTGCAGTAGCGCGCGGGAATATCTTGCGTCCAGTCGCTGGGCAATGTCAGCGAAAACAAGACTAAAGCCGCCAGTATGATTCTCCTGATCCAGAGCTGGCGCGAGTTTGGTGGCGCTGTTCTCCCGTGTGGCGCGTGAGCGTGTCGCTTGCTTCGAGAGAACCAGAAAAGCAGGAATGCGCCGAGCACGGTCATGAAGATGTTAAGCGCCTGACCGGTAGCGATACCCAGAAGCGTCGTTGGGTACTCGCGAAAAAGATCGACGAATATTCTCAGAAACGCGTACCAGAAAATGAAGTGAGCGGCGACAATGCCGCGCGAAGGTTTGGTTCTTCGAATTAGCAACAGCAACCCGAGAACAAGAAAATTTTTCGCGCCATCGTAGAGAACGACTGGGTGCCGAAAACCGCCGGCGTCGGGAAACTGAACTGCCCAGCAGATGTTGGTGACGCTGCCGACGATTTGTCCATCGATAAAATTTCCGATGCGTCCCATCGCCATCAAGTAACTGCCGGGAACGACCAATTCGTCGGCGATCGTTAAGAAGCTCTTCGCGTGAATGCGACAAAAGAGTCCCGTCGCCAGGACAACGCCGAGCAAAACTCCGTGCGTGCTCATGCCGCCAAGCCAGGCCGCCGGCATTTGCGCGAGATGCTGCCTATAGTACGGCCACTCGTAGAACAAAACCTCGACAATTCGCCCGCCGACCAGGACGCCGACGGCAATGTAAATTGTGAGCGAATAGACCTCGGCTGACGCCAGTCCTACACGCTTGCGCACTCGCTTGAACCAGAAGAATATCGAGAGAAATCCGAGAGAATAGCTTAGTCCATAAAACCACAGGTACACTCCGCCGATCTGGCCGATAATCGGATCGATTCTATGGATGTAGGGGCCGCAAATACCCAAGGGAAATCCAACCGCGAGTTGCTCGTCAGCGCCGGAGTGTAACACCGACAGCTGTTGGCTGCGGATGGAATCAGACCAGCAGTTCTGTACGTGCCGCTTGCGTCCGCGATACAATCCGAATCGCACGCCCGAGCGTCTAACTGTCGGGCGTCTTATGTCAATGTATTTACTAATTCTCGATTCTTTGGGCAACTCGGAACTGCTGTTGATTCTCGCGGCGGCGCTAATTTTCTTCGGGCCGCGGCGCCTGCCGCAATTGGGCCGGCAACTGGGCAAGAGTCTGGGCGAGTTTCGCCGCGCGTCGGAAGATTTCAAACAGACGTGGGAGAGGGAAGTCAATCTCGACAATTTCGAGAAAGGCCTGGAGCCCGAGAAAAATTTTCTGAGCAATGCGTCGGATCGGATTCGCGCCGCGCGTGAAGCCGCCGCGCGCGAGTTGAATCCATTCGAATCAGAAAACAAAACCGCTGCGCCGGCCGTTACGCCGGTCGAGGCAGAACTCGTCGAACCGCGTAACGCGACGCCAACGCCTGAGCCACCGGCGACGGATCAGCCGAAACACGAGTGGCTTTAATGAGTGTTACCGAACCGCGAGCGACAGCGAGCGGGTGCAAAAGCTCACGTTGACTGCGGGATCCGCTCGCTACGGCTCGCGGTTCTGAAACTAAATGCCCAGCCTGCGCTTACTCAAGAAATCTGAAAAGAAGGAAGCCCGCGACGAAGAACTCGGCGGGCAGATGTCTTTTCTCGAACATCTGGATGAATTGCGCACGCGTTTGATTCGCAGCATCGTCTTCGTGTTTGTCGCGGCTTCGCTTTCATGGTTTGTTTCAGATCGCATCTACAACTTTCTCGCGCGACCGGTGCAGCGAGCGCTTGCCGAAGCGCAACAGGAAAGACAAGTGACCCTCGTCGGATTAAATGGACAGGTCTCAACTGTTCCATTGAATTTACTCAAACAGAACGACAAGGTGCGTTTTGTTTTTCCGGAAGCAAGACGACTCGGCCCGGTTTCGATTCCCGCCGGCGCTTCCGTCGTCGCGCGGGTGGACAAAGACAGCCAGGGCAACATCGGTCTGTTCACCGACGAGCCTTTGACGGCAGGAAATGACCTGGTTCCGAAGGACGTGCGTCTGCCGGTTGACCTAAATAAAGGTTACGCTACGCTCACCGATCCCAATGACAAACTAATCGTAACTACCGCGCTCGAGCCATTTGCTATTTATGTGAAAGTTTCTCTGTACACCGCGATCGCGATCTCTGTGCCGTTCATTCTTTGGCAGATTTGGGCTTTCGTTGCTCCCGGTCTCTATCCACACGAACGAAAATACGTGACGCCATTCATCACGCTGTCGAGCGTCTTTTTTGTGCTTGGCGCTGCAACTGCTTACTACGTGATCTTTCCGCCCGCTGCGAAGTACCTCCTGGGGATAGGTGAGGATTTCCGCTTGCTGTTGAAGGCAGACGACTACTTCGATTTCATTATCCTGCTGATGTTGGGAATGGGATTAGTGGCCCAGATGCCGGCAATTACTTACGTGCTGGCGCGCATCGGGGTGGTGACGGCGCGGTGGATGATAAAGACATGGCGCATCGCGGTGATCGTAATTTTGGTCCTCGCCGCGGTAATCTCGCCGACCAACGACATTCCGAACATGCTTCTGTTCGCCTTGCCGATGCTGGTGCTGTACGTAATTTCGATTTTGGTAGCGTGGATCAGCGGACGCCCGCGGAAGACGGCGTGACCTAATTGCTCGGCGCGGTTGCGGGTTGGGTTGTCCGGCGACGACTCAGTCCCGCCGTTTGCAGCAGGCTCATTGTGCCCATGTATCCATAGCCGAAGCAAAACAGCAGCAGGAAAATGATCGGACCCCACATGTGCATCTTCACCGCGTAAGCGATCGCCAGCACGAAGTAAATCGCAAAACTGAGTTCAAGCAATGGCAGCCAGCCGTGCTTGCGTTTGTACTTCTTGCGCTTCCACGACTCGTCGTCAGTTTTTTCCACGCGATACTTAGGGGTGCGTACGAAGTCTGACTTGACGCCGGCGAACGCCTCAAAAACTGCGCGCGCGTTTGAGAACGCCAGGCCAATTCCCAACCCCATCACCAGCGGCAGGTGCAGCAGGCGTTTGCGTGTCCGATCGAGATACCAAACGGCGCTGCCATAAAACAGCACAACCGAAACTGTCGAAAAGAAAAGCAGCGGCACATCCAAGACCATCAGTTGATATAGACCCTGGTTGTATCGGACCAGCAGCAGTGGGAACTGCAAGAAGCTGGCGACGATCATCAGAGGGTAACTGACATTGCCAGTGAGGCGGAAGAACATTTCGAGCTTCACCCGCAACGGCAACGGCGCGTGCCAAATGCGACGGTACAGCTTGAACCAAACCTGCAGAACGCCTTTTGCCCACCGGCGCTGCTGCGCTTTGAAAGCGTTGATCTCAACGGGAACTTCAGCGGGCGCCTCTTCATCAAGCAGATACACAAAACGCCAACCCATCAACTGCGCGCGGAAACTAAGATCGGTGTCTTCGGTCAAGGTATCGTGCTGCCAACCGCCGCTCAACTCGATCGCTTCACGTCGCCACATCCCTGCGGTTCCATTGAAATTGAAGAAGCCACCTGTGCGATTGCGCGTTGTCTGCTCAACCACAAAATGCCCGTCGAGCATAATCGTTTGGAGGCGCGTCAGCAGATTGTACGAACCGTTGATATGCGCCCAGCGCATTTGCGCGCAGCCCACGGTTTGGTCGGTGAAGAAGTGAACCAGCTTGCGCAGGAAATCAGGACTCGGCACGAAGTCAGCATCGAATATTGCGATCAGCTTTCCTTTTGCGGTCTTCATGCCATTCTCAAGCGCGCCGGCTTTGAACCCGGTGCGATCGTCGCGATGAATGTAGTGAATGTCGAAACCTTGCGCCGCGTATTTTGCCACGGTCGCGTGCGCGATCTTCACTGTCTCGTCCGTGGAATCGTCGAGGACCTGAATTTCGATGCGGTCTCGTGGATAGTCAATTTCGGTGACCGCCTTCACCAGCCGCTCGACGACATACATCTCGTTAAATAGCGGAAGCTGCACGGTCACGAACGGCAACTCACTTTCCGCAAACTCGCCTTTGGGTTTCGGCGGAAATTTCGAGTAGCGCCAGAACTCAATGACCTGCTTCACGCGGTACACGCCGTAAATCGCCAGCACAGTCAGGATGCCGAAGTAAACAATCAGCACCGTCCAGTCAAGCGCGTCTAGATGGTAGAGCGGACTGATATTCGCGACAGTCTTATCGACTATGTCGCAGAACCCGGGCGAGTCAACGCACACGTTGCCGGTCAACGGCACCGGACAATTCGTTCCGAATTCGAGACACTTTGATGGAATAACTTCGTTCGCGAGTATTGCTAACATCGTGATGATTCAGAAAGGCCGCGGACTTTGCGGCCTTCGCACGCGGGCGTTGAATTCTATCCTATGATGTTAGCGCGTCCAAATTCGACAACGTCAGCGGTTCGCCAACCCGTCACTTTGAAAGCTTTGAATTGCCAGGCTGACCGATCGGATTCGACCGACTCCTACGAAACGCAATTTTTCTGAGGAAGATCGCGGGTGACCCTGCGGAACGGCCATTGCCATACGCGAGATGGGTCAGTCCCGCCCCGCCTTGCCCTTCGGTGAAAATGACTCGCGCCCGACTCAATCAAATCTACATTTGGCTCGTCATCGTGACGGGCACAGCGGCGCTGCTCTTTTCGCTCCGCGCTTTTCCACTGGCCGATGTTGACGTGCGATTTTTCGTTCTCGCGCTGGCAACCGTGTTGGTCGGGCCGCGACTGAGCATTCAGATTCCGCGCGTCAAGGCTCACATCTCAGTCTCGGACACTTTTATCTTTCTCACTCTGCTTCTGTTCGGCGGCGAAGCCGCAATCGCGCTGGCGACCGCGGAAGCCGTCTGCGCATCTTTGCGCATCAGCAAGCGACCGCGGATTCATCTGTTCAATGCCGGCGCGACTGCTCTCTCGACTTTTATCACGGTTTGGTCTCTGCGGATTCTTTTTGGCGAGACGGTCAGCTGGCACGACGCGTACTCGACAAATCACGTCGCGGCCATTTGCGCGATGGCTGTCGTCCAGTACGCCAGTAATTCGCTGCTGGTCGCGACTAGCGCCGCGCTCAAGGCCGAAGCGTCAATCTGGACGACGTGGCGTAAGAATTTTCTGTGGACTTCGATCACATATTTTGCCGGCGCGTCCGCGGCGGCGATCATCGCGCGGTTCATCGGCAATGTTGGCTTCTTCGCCTTCGTCTCGACGATTCCGATCATCGCGATTGTCTATTTCACCTACTGGACGTACATGAAAAATGTCGCCAGCGCGTCAGCGCAAGCCGAACAGGCGCGCCAGCACGTGGAAGAACTCAATCGCCACATCGCCGAACAGGAACGTATCAGCAAGGTCTTGCGCGAGACTGAAGAACATTTCCGTAACGCGTTTGACTACGCGGCAATCGGCATGGCGCTGGTGTCGCCGCAGGGAGCATGGCTGCGCGTGAATCGCTCGCTGTGCGAGCTGATTGGCTACAGTGAAGAGGAACTGCTCGCGTCCAATTTTCAGTCGGTCACATATCATGACGACCTCGATAACGATCTCGCTAACCTGTATCGCCTGATGCAAGGCGAGACGCTGACTTGCCAGGTCGAAAAGCGTTACGTTCACCGATCGGGAAAGATCGTCTGGGCGTTGAATAACGTTTCGCTGGTGCGTGAAGACGATGACACGCCGGTGCATTTCATCTTTCAGATACAGGACATCACCGATCGCAAGCGCGTGGAAGCCGCGTTACAGAACCTTTCGCTGATTGACGAGCTGACCGGGCTTTACAACCGCCGCGGATTCATGGCGGTGACTGAGCAGCACCTGGCGGCCATTCGCCGCAATCAGAAGGTGCCGGTTGTTTTGTATGCTGATCTTGATGGCTTGAAGCAGATCAACGATTCGCTCGGGCACCAGGAAGGCGACAACGCGATTATCAAGACTGCCGAGATTCTCAAAGACACGTTCCGCACGTCTGACATTGTCGCCCGGCTTGGTGGCGACGAGTTCGTCGTGCTGGCGGCGATTGGCAAAGAAGAAAGCGCCGACTCGCTGACAGAGCGTTTACGTGATCGGTTTGCGCTCCACAATGTAGAATCGAAACTCTCCTACAATCTGTCCATTAGTGTCGGCGTTGTGCACTTCGATCCTGATGAAACTTCAATTGAAGAAGTCACAGCCCGCGCCGATCGCAGCATGTACGAAGACAAGCGCCGCAAACAGGCGCGGCCACCGCTGCCGGTCGAGATTCTGAATCCGCAAATTGAAGCCGTCGCCTAACCCCGGCATGCGCTAAAATGCGATGCCTTGGCACACCCGAACCCTTCTCTAGCTAATAACGTCGCCCAAGATCGATGGCGCACACTCGTGTTGCTGGCCATCGCGGAACTGTTCGGCATGTCGCTGTGGTTTAGCGGCTCCGCCGTAGTGCCGTCGCTGGCGCGCGAGTGGAACCTGAGCGAAGGCGCAGCCAATTGGCTCACGCTCTCAGTGCAGCTCGGATTCGTCGCCGGCACTCTGTTGAGCGCGCTTCTGAATCTTCCGGACATTATTAAGCCTCGACATCTGTTCACGCTGACGGCAATCGCCGGTGCTCTGGTGAATAGCGTCTTCGGTTTGTTCGCGAGGAGTGTCGCCGTCGCGATTGCCTTACGTTTTCTGACCGGAATGTTTCTGGCCGGCGTCTATCCGCCGGCGATGAAGATTCTCGCCACATGGTTTCGCCACCGTCGAGGGTTGGCCCTCGGCGTGCTGGTCGGCGCGCTGACGCTTGGCAAAGCGACGCCTTATCTCGTGAACGGCATTGGCAGCGAGAACTGGCGACACAATGTTCTGTTTGTATCGCTGCTGGCAGTGAT
Source organism: Pyrinomonadaceae bacterium (assembly GCA_036559945.1). Lineage (GTDB taxonomy): Bacteria > Acidobacteriota > Blastocatellia > Pyrinomonadales > Pyrinomonadaceae > UBA11740. The sequence goes on along the minus strand of DATBSG010000145.1, from coordinate 10,236 downwards.
TGGCGGATTAATCGTTCTTCTGTTCGTCGGCGATGGTCCGTTGGCTTTGCCGGCGGCGCGATTTGATTGGAAGCAAGTCGGAAAGATTTTTCGTAATCGCGGCGTGCGACTCGCCAACTTCGGTTACTTCGGACATATGTGGGAGCTGTACGCGATGTGGACGTGGATTCCGTTCATGATTCGCGCCAGTCTCGCGTTGCGAAAAAGCGATCCAGCCATCGCTGAAGTTTCTTCGTTTCTCGTGATTGGCTGTGGCGCTTTGGGCTGCGCCATCGCGGGCCTGATCGCAGATCGAATTGGCCGCACAATCGTGACGTCGGGCGCGATGGCGATCAGCGGCAGTTGCTGTTTGCTGATCGGCTTTGCTTTTGGGGCGCACCCAATCCTGCTCTTAACAATTGCCGCAGTTTGGGGCGCGACTGTCGTGGCGGATTCAGCGCAGTTCTCGGCGTGCGTGACGGAACTCGGCGATCCGCAGTACATCGGCACGGCGCTGACGATTCAAACCTGCCTCGGTTTTCTGTTAACAACGATCTCGATCGAATTGATCTCACGCGTCGAGAAGGTGTTGGGCTGGCGCTACGCTTTCATAATTCTCGCGCCGGGTCCGCTGTTTGGGGTGATCTCGATGCTGCGGCTGCGCGGATTGCCTGAAGCTGAGAAGATCGCGCACGGACGGCGATGAAGTCAGTACCACTTGCAAGTGGATTCAAGAGGCATCGCCGATTGGAGTTTGACCCATCCGCTAACGCGAATGGTACTGACTTCATTTGCAGTCATCGCCCTATCGGCGTTTAATATGCCAAAGAATGATCGGCGCAAAGCTTGGGAACTATAGGATCCTCGAGAAGATTGGCGCCGGTGGGCAGGGAACAGTTTACAAAGCGACCGATACAAAACTAGGTCGCGCGGTTGTCATAAAGGTTCTCCCCCCGGAACTCACCGTTAAAGAAGCCAACCGGAAACGCTTTGAGCGCGAAGCGCGTCTCGCCTCGGCGCTCGATCACCCGAACATCTGCACCATTTTCGATCTCAATGAAATCGGCGACGTGCATTTCATCGCAATGCAATACGTCGAGGGCAAGAACGTGCGCGAGCTCGTGAACGGGCGGCCGCTCGATTTGCGCAGCGCCCTTTCGATCACGATTCAGGTCGCCGACGCCCTGGCCGCCGCGCACTCACGCGGCATCGTCCACCGCGACATCAAAGCCGGCAACATAATGGTGACGCCGACGGGTCAGGTGAAGATTCTCGATTTCGGACTGGCAAAACTTTTGGACAGCGACGATCTCGGCGGCATTCATCACACCGATCTCACTGAAGTCGGCATTCCCTACGGCACTGCTACGTACGCAGCTCCGGAGCAGGCGCGTGGCGAACGTGTCGATGCGCGCGCGGACATCTTCTCAACGGGCGTGCTGCTCTACGAAATGCTGACCGGCACGTGGCCTTTCCAGGGTAAGACCAGCGTTGATGTCCGTCATGCCGTCCTGCACGAAGACCCGGCCCCGCTCGATCAAGCTCGGCCCAGTCCGACCCCGCCGCGGCTTCAGGCGATTCTCGATCGGGCTCTGGCAAAGAACCCGAAGGACCGATATCAGAAAGCCGAAAAATTGCGTGACGACCTGCGCGAAATACTTCGTGACGTCGACGCGGGTGTCGCGTTCGCGGAGCCGATCACGCCAATAGCGCCAAAGCATTTGTCGGGAACCAGTCGCATGGGTCGCGCGGTGCGCTGGCTACGCGGCATCACGGGCGAGAAGACGGCACAGCAGCCCGGCTCAACGTCCGACCGGCCGGCCCATGAAACCCCCGTAACCAGCGTCGGCGAGAACGAGCGCAAAAGCGTCGCCATCCTTCCTTTCAAGAACGTCAGCCAGGATCCGCAATCGAGCTTTTACGAATTTTCTCTCGCTGATGCTGTGATAACTGAGTTGGCGCGCGTGCGTTCTCTGGTCGTGCGGCCTTCGTCCGAAATCGTTAAGTATCAGGCAAAGGAAGTCGATCCGCGCCAGGCCGGGCGCGAGATGAGCGTCTCGGCAGTTCTCTCGGCCGGTTTCTTGCGGGCCGGCGACCGCATTCGCGTGACAGCACAATTGGTCGACGTCAACTCGGGCGATCTGCTGTGGAGCGATCGCATCGACGCCGACGCGACCGACATCATCAACGTGCAGGACACAATCACGCAAGAGATTTGCGAAGGACTGCGTCTCGAGCTGACGTCGGACGAGAAAGATCGACTCGAGCAACAGAAAACCGCCAACGCCGAAGCTTACGAGGAGTATTTGCGTGGACGCGATTGCCTGGGGCGCTACATCTATCACACGATCGCGCGCAAAGATGTGGACGAGGCTATCGACCACTTCGAACGCGCAGTGTCTCTCGACGAATCGTTTGCCTTGGCGCACTGCGGTCTCGGCAGCGCTTACGCGAATCGCGTCATGAAGGGTTTCGGCGAGGCGGGCGACCACGAACAAGCCGAAAGTGCATTTGACAAGGCACTGGCGATCGATCCGCATTTGCTCGAAGCGCGCATGCATATGGTCTTCATCTACCTGGGCCGCGGCGAGAAAGCGAAGGCCCGCGAAGCGGTCAGAGCTTTGCGGCGCGAGGCGCCCAACGATGTGGGAGTGCATTTTGCGAGCGGAGTGATGGCGCGGCTCGATGGCGAATACGAGCGCGCGTTGCGCTACTTCGATCGCATGATTCGGTTGAATCCCGCTGAACGAGTCGTGGCCAGTTACAACCGCGCGCGCATCTTTACTTACCAGGGGGATTACGACCAGGCGCTCGCGGAACTGGATCACGGCACCGCAGTCGAACCCGATCATCCGCTGATTCGAACCTTCCGCGCGCGTACGCTTTACTACCACGGCGAGCCGACCAAAGCCGCCGAAATTCTCGAAGACGTTTTGGAGCAGCATCCGCAACTCGACGGCATTCGTCCGATCTACGCGACGTTCTTGAGCGCGTTGGGGTTCAGCGAAGAGGCGCGCGCGCAACTGACTGACGAGGTCATCAAAACCGCGAACACGGACCATGACATTGCATATTGGCTGGCGTCGGCCTACGCGATGGAGGGCGAGCGCGAGGAAGCTTTGAAGTGGCTGCGCCGCGCCATCGAACTCGGCAACGAAAATCGTCCCTGGTTCGAGCGGGACCGGAATTGGCAGTCCCTGCGCAACGATCCAGAATACCAGCAGATTCTCGACTCGATCGACGTGCCGAGTGCGAGAGACGAAGCCGGACAGTAAAGGGTGGAGTGCGCCGGCTTTGACGGCGCTTTGGATGCTCCTTCACATAAAGACAATCCAAAGCGGTGTCTCCCGATGGATCGGGATTGCCCACTGCACTCCATATCATAACCATGAAAACATTCGTCGTTGGCGATATTCACGGCCGCTGCGCGCAGCTCCATGCGCTGCTCGACATGCTGGCGCGCGATGAATCGACGGACACCCTGGTCTTCCTGGGCGACTTGGTGGATCGAGGTCCCGATGTGCCCGGATGCGTCGAGCATGTCATGCAACTATGCAACGAAAGTCCCGAACGAGTGATTTGCCTGCGCGGCAATCACGAGCAGATGCTTCTGGATTTCATCGATGGCGCTAATTCCATCTGGATGGAACCATCAACCGGCAGCGACCAGACGTATGAGCAATTCGCGGGTCGGCGACTGTTGGTGCAAACTGAGGCCGACTTTGATATCGCGCGGCAAACGATCGCGCAGTCGGTTCCCGCGGAACAACTCGCGTTCATGAGAGGGTTGCCGCTTTATCACGAAGACGATTTCGCGCTGTACGTGCACGCCGGTCTGGAAGATGGAAAGCATCCGCGCGACAGCTCGCCGCAGGCGCTGCTATGGACGCGCGATGGTGATTTCTACAAGAGTTATCGCGGGAAGCCCTGCGTCTTTGGTCACACACCGACACCGTTTCTGCCGCTGCGGGGTCGCCTCGGCCGACACGGCATCTATCTCCACAACAGCGCGATCGGCATCGACACCGGCTACAACATTTATTCGCCGCTGTCGTGTTTGTCTTTGCCTGACTTCACCCTCTATCAGACCTTTGCCGACGGCCACACGGCGACGCATCACATCACGATGTTGATTCCGGAGAGTCTGAAAGAGATGCAGCGGAAGGCGGCGATGACAAATCAGTAAGGACAAGTCAGCAAAAGATCATTTTCCATTTGCCATTTATCATTTGTCATCTAGCCATCGCTCATTTCGAAGCGTCGTCGGTCCTGGTGTTCCAAATGACAAATGAGAGATGTAAAGGGTCAAATGATAAATGGAAAATGTGTTTGTAAAGTCGCTTTGAAAATTAACTCAACTATTCATACCGCAGGCATTCGATCGGATCCAACCGCGAAGCTTTGCGCGCCGGCCAGACGCCGAAGATTAATCCCACAGAAACGCTGACGACCAAACCACTCGTCACGGCCCAGGTGGGAATCGATGCAGGCAGACTGGGAATGATCAGCATGAGAAGCCGGCTGATGCCGATCGCCAACACGACGCCAATCATGCCGCCAAGAAACGTCAGCGTCATCGCTTCAAACAGAAACTGATTCACGATATCGCGGCGGCGCGCGCCCAGCGCTTTGCGGATGCCGATCTCCTGGGTGCGCTCGGTGACGCTGACGAGCATGATGTTCATCACGCCAATGCCGCCGACCAGTAAGCCCAGGCTGGAAATGGCAATCGCGATTAAGCCAACCATCGCGGTGATGCTGTCGAACTGCTTCACAAAGTTGTCGGCGGTTTTGATGTCAAAGTTATTTGGATCGCCGAAGCTCACGTTGCGCCGCCGGCGCAGAACGTCTTCCGACTGTGTCAGCGCTTCGTTCACTTGACCCGAACGCGCTTTGATCACGAATAGCAGCCAACCGCGCGCGGGTGCAACTTTTTGCGCCGTGCGCAGCGGAATGAATACGGCGTTGTCCTCTTCATTTTCGCCAAAGAAACCACTCTTGCGTTTTTCGAGCACGCCGACAATTTCAAAGTTGTAGCCGCCCATGCGCACTTCGGTGCCCGCAACTCCCTCCTGTTTGCCGGGGAATAACGCTTCCGCTGCGTTGACGCCGATCACCATCACGTTGCTACGTTGATCATTGTCGCCGTCGGTTATGAAACGGCCTTCGCGAACGGTCACGTTCGTGATGTCGGCGTAATTTGAGGTGACACCTTCCGTGTTTCCCCAACGATAGTTATGGCCCTGATAAGTAACGTTGTCATCGAACGGTCCGCCGCTATAGCCGACGTTCGGCGCTGTAATGGCAATATCTTCGACTGACGTCGCATACATCTTGATCGCTTCAGCATCGGCGACCGTCAAGGGTTTACGCAGACGTTCCGCGCGATCTTCCGAGGTTCGCGGACCAGTCGTGAGATGAAACGCGTAGATGTTGTTTGTGCCGTACTCTTCGATCATCGAAACGATGCTTTGGCGCAACCCGGTCAGAATCGAGGCGATGCTGATAGCGGTCATCACGCCGATGACAATGCCGAGCACCGTGAGAAAGCTGCGAAACTTGTGCGCGCGCACGCTGTCCAGCGCCATCGCCAGCGTTTCGCGGGGGAAGATTCTTGGTAACCTCAGTTTCATGATTTCTTCGAAGCCGCGCTGTTTGGGTCTTTGAACTTTGGCCTTTGACCTTTGAAAAGACAAATCAAAGACCGAAGACCCAAGATCAAAAACTGCCTTGCTTACGTTGTTTTCGTCAGCGCCGCAATCGGATCCAATCGTGCCGCCTTGAACGCCGGATATGCACCGGCGATCATGCCAATCACGCTCGAGACGATGATCGCCAGCAAGATGTAGCCAATCGTGATCGTCATGGTGATGCCGGCGAGTGAAGTAATTAGCGTCGTCACGCCCCACGCGGCCAGCAATCCCAGCACGCCGCCAAACGCGCACAGCATTCCCGACTCAATCAAAAACTGCGTCAAGATCTGTCTCTTAGTCGCGCCTACAGCTTTACGCAATCCAATTTCAAATGTTCTCTCAGTCACGCTGACAAGCATGATGTTCATCACCACGATGCCACCGACGACGAGAGTGATTAGCGTGATCGGCACCACCACCGCGGCGATGCTGGCTGTGAATTGATCTATTTGTTCGGTAAGCGTGGCGGTATCCACCAGGCCAAAGTCGTCTTCTTCGCTGCCCTTGAGACGATGCTTGTTGCGCATCGAAACGCGGGCGTCCTCGATGGCGGGCTGAAAAGTTTCGCGGTTCGCAGCCACACCATGTATCTGCAAACCATTACGTCCGAAGATCTGTAGATGCGTAGTTGCCGGAATGTAGATGTGCCGGTCGAGCGAATCGCCGAAAAATGAACCACGGCTTTGCTCAACACCGACGACGCGCATGGGCAGCCCGCGCACTTTCAAAGTCCGGCCGATGGGCTCCTGGTTCGGAAAGAATTTTTCTTTCACTTCGCTGCCGAGCACGCACACCAGCGCCGAGCGTTCCACTTCGTCAGGTGAAATGAAGCGGCCATCCGCGATCGTCTTATTCTCAATCTCCAGCATGTTGGACGTGACGCCTAACACAATCGCGCCCGGGAACTCGATGCCGTCCTGCTTCAAGTCTGTGCCGCTCCCGATTTCAATGCCGACTTCAGAGCACGAAGCGCAGTGGTCGCGCACCCATTCGTAATCGTCCCAATTCAGACGCTTGTTGCGCCGATTCATGCGCTCGAATTCATCATCGGTCCGCTGTCCCTGATGTGCCATGCGGGCAATCATGAAGTGATTTGCGCCCAGGATTTGGGTGACTTTAACCGTGACATAACTGTTGAGCCCGCTCACAGACGCGCCCACTACGACCACGGCCGCCACGCCGATGATGATGCCGATCAAAGTAAGAAACGCGCGCAGTTTGTGCGCCAGAATCGATTGCAGCGCGATTCTGGCAGCATCGGCATAGACGGAATAGATGTAACGCATCGGTCCGAAACGGTCAGAAGTCAGTACGACAAGTGCGCGTGAAAAGTTTGGACAAGGAACCCGGAGCAGAGTTCCATCTGAAAAGACGCCGGCTGGTCGTGGTTATTAACGAAGAACGTGTCAGAAGCCCGACCGTGAGGAGGGCAAGTTTGCGGAAGCGGGGTCTTTAGGGCTTAACGAAGCCTTTACTAACGAGCCACTCGCGCACCACGACTTTCTTATCGCGGCGCGCGCCGTCAACCTGACCATTAAGTTTGCGCATTTCCTCGGTGGAGATCGCGTTACCTAAGTCGGCCAAAACCCACGGCACCGGATCTATGCAGTCTGCGGAGCTATCGCAGGGCGGCATGGATCTTTCGTATCCTCGGCGAACGATGAACACCGCTTCGTAAGGCGGAAAGTAGTGCCTGTCGTCCTCAAGCTGGACCAAGTCCAGCGCCGCGATCCGACCATCAGTCGAGTTCCCGGCGATCATGTCGACCTGGTGTGAAGATAGGGCCGTGTACGTTAGATCGAGCGCCATGTCGCTGACTTTGCGAAACTGCAAACCGTAAGTGCGAGAGAAGCCGGGATAGCCATCCTGCCGATTGATGAAGTCGTGACCAAATCCGGCCGTCCATTGAGATGAGTACTTCGCGGCGTCGGAGATCGTTTTCAGATTAAGACGTCGGGCGTCGTCGCCGCGCACCAAAATCGCGAACGTGTTGTCGAAGCCGAGCGGATCGCTAACCAACAAATTGAATTGCTGCTCGTATTCGCGCTTCACTTGATCGTAGACGGCCCTAGGATCGCTGATTGGTTGGTGATGAAGAATCGCGGTGAAGGCTGTGCCGGTGTATTCGGGATAAAGATCGATTTGCCCGGCGAGTAACGCGCTGTGCGCCAGATTGCCTCCAAGATCAAATCGGCGATCGACTTCGACTCCTTGCGCTTCCAACATTTGGGCAACGATTTCCGCCAGCAGGATTGACTCAGTGAAATCTTTCGAACCGACAGTCACATGTCCGCGATTGTGCGAGGAATTGCGGCGGAGGCTTTTGAGCGCGGCGAAACCCATCAACAGAACGCCTAACGCCAGGACAGCGATGGCTGCGACGCGCAACGGCCGGCCAACTTGTCTCCGCGAAGCGCTCACGTCGAAACGTTTTTCGATCAAGTTGAAGCCGAAATCCGCGGCGAGGGCCATCAGCGCCGAAGGCACGGCGCCGGCCAGCAACAAACGATTGTCGTTCAAACGCAAGCCACGAAAAATGTACTCGCCCAAGCCTCCAGCCCCGACTTCGGCGGCGATGATGGCGACCCCGATGGTGATGACGACCGCCACGCGCACTCCGGTGAGGATCACGCTGATCGCCAACGGCAGTTCGACTTTGAAGAGCACTTGCCGATCCGTCATGCCCATCGCGACCGCTGCTTCGCGCACGTTTGGGTCAACGCCGAGAATTCCCGTGACCGTGTTGCGTATGATCGGCAGCAGTGCGTAGAAAACCAGCGCGACAATCGCCGTGCGCGGTCCAATGCCGCCGATGAAAGGCAGTGGGATCAAGAATCCGAACAACGCGAGACTCGGAATCGTTTGCATGACATTCGCGATTCCCAGAACCGGTCCACGCAGACGCTTTTGCCGCGTAATCAAGATGCCCACCGGCAGAGCGATGGCAACCGCGATCGCGATTGAGATGAAAACCAACCACAAATGCTGCGCAATGTGCGAAAGGATGTCTGCCCAGTTGGATTTGAGAAATTCGACCATTGATCGATTCGATTAAGAAACGCGCTCCTACGGAGCGAGAGCCAAATCAGTCTCGAGCGTTTCTAAATAAGACTTTGCCAGCGCGTTGTCAGACCTCACAAAATCTTCCGGCGTTTCGAGCAAAACGATCTTGCCTTTATCCATCAACGCTATGCGTGACCCGAGTAGCAATGCTTCGCGCACATCGTGCGTCACGAAGATCACGGTCTTTCCTAATCTCGATTTCAATTCGGCGAACTCTTTTTGCAGCAAAGCGCGCGTTAACGGATCGAGCGCGCCGAATGGCTCGTCCATCAAAAGCAACGGGGGATCCGCAGCCAGCGCGCGCGCTACTCCAACGCGCTGACGCTGCCCGCCAGATAATTCGCGCGGATAACGATCAGCAAATCGGGCGGGATCGAGACCGACCAGAGACAGCAGTTCTTCAACGCGCCGGCGCGTTCGCTCTTCTTCCCAGTTCTCGAGCGATGGCACGAGCGCGACATTTTCCGCCACCGTAAAATGCGGAAACAAGCCGGCTTCCTGGATCACGTAACCCGTCCGCCGCCGCAAACGAATGACCTCCCATTCGGTTGTCGCTTTTCCTTCAACCAAAACCTGCCCGGATGTTGGCGCGAGCAGCCGATTGACGAGACGCAGCGTCGTTGTTTTGCCGCAGCCGGATTCGCCCAGCAGGACCACAGTTTCCCCGGCCGCGACGGTCAGATTCAGCCGATCGAGAATCGGTCCCGACGTATCGGGATTGACGGCGAAGCTGACATCGCGGAATTCAACGAGTGCCGTTTGATTGTTAATTGCTTCCGGCAAAGTGCCGCGAGTCTATCAGAAAAATTGACTACAGAGGACACAGAGGAATTCGCGGAGGAACCCTGTGTTCTCTGTGCCCTCTGCGAGTCCCTCAGCGTCCTCTGCGGTTATTCTGCGCACTTCGCTCCGTAAGAAAGTTGATGATAAAGTTTCAGCGAAATTCATGAGCCAAATCGATCAAGTCCACGCGCGGGAGATTCTCGATTCGCGCGGCAACCCAACCGTGGAAGCAGATGTCATCCTGGTAAGCGGCGAACGAGGCCGAGCCGCGGTTCCTTCCGGAGCGTCGACGGGCGAGCATGAGGCAGTCGAGCTGCGCGACGGCGACCCCAAACGGTACGGCGGCAAAGGCGTGCTGAAAGCCGTTGCCAACGTTAACGAGATCATCGCGCGCGAACTGAAGGGAATGGATGCGCTCGATCAGCGAGCGATCGACCGAAAGCTGATCGAGCTTGATGACACGCCCAACAAATCCAATCTCGGCGCCAATGCGCTGCTGGCAGTGTCCATGGCCACCGCGCGCGCGGCGGCGAACTACCGAAAGCTGCCGCTGTATCGATATCTCGGCGGCGAAAATGCGAACACTCTGCCCGTGCCGATGATGAACATCATCAACGGCGGCGCGCACGCTGACAACAACGTCGATTTTCAGGAATTCATGATCGTGCCGGTCGGCGCTAATCGGTTCAGTGAAGCATTGCGCATCGGCGCGGAAATA
>DATBSG010000144.1:0-3875 GCA_036559945.1 Pyrinomonadaceae bacterium | reverse complement strand
CGCCGGCTAGTTTTGCGACTTCGTCGCCGAAATCGTCGTCTCGTTTGGCGAGGCCTTCGCCCATCTTGTAGCGTGCGAATCGGCGCACGGTGACCTTTTCGCCGGTCTTGGCGACTTTTTCGGTGATCAACTCGCCGACGGTTTTCTCAGGCGCTTTAATGAACGGCTGATCCAACAGGACAAATTCCTCATAGAACTTATTTAGCCGCCCTTCGACGATCTTGTCGATGACCTGATCAGGCTTGTTTGCGTTCTTTGGATCATTCTTCGCTTGTGCGCGCGCGATGTCGCGTTCTTTGTCGAGCACGTCGGCCGTGACTTCGTCGCGCGAAACGTAGCGCGGCTCGGCCGCCGCGATATGCATCGCGATGTCTTTAACCAATTGCTGAAATTCTTCGCCGCGCGCGACGAAGTCGGTTTCGCAGTTTACTTCGACGAGCACGCCAACCTTTCCGCCCATGTGAATGTAGGATCCGACCACGCCTTCCGCGGCCACGCGACCTTCTTTCTTTTTCGCCGAGGCCAATCCACGCTCGCGTAGAATCTCAATTGCGCGTTCCTCGTTAGCTGCGGCCTCGATGAGTGCCTTTTTGCACTCCATCATTCCCGCGCCGGTCTTTTCGCGCAGCGCCTTGATCGCGCCTGCGTTTACTTCTGCCATGATTGCTATCTTGCTCCTTTAGTCATTAAAACGCGCAGCCCGGCGGATGTCCGCTTGTAAAGGCTGCGCTCGCCGATGAAAATTAGATTCTGGCTTCGTACTAGCTTGCGGCGACAACCTCCGCGTTCTCGGGTTCTAAAGCTTCGTCGGAAGCCGATTCGGTCGACTCCGCCGTCGCCGCCGAAGTCTCCTCAGGCGCGGCCTCGGCTTCAGTTGTTTCCGAGGGCGGTGCTGAGATTTCGGCTTCGCCTTCCGCCATCACCTCGCCGGCTTCCGTTGGCTGTTCGCCTTCTTCGACTCCGCCTTCGACCGTCGCGCCGCCTTCGGTGAGCATCTGCTGTCCTTCGAGCACCGCATCGGCAATGCGCGACGCGAACAGGCGCACCGCGCGTAACGCATCGTCGTTGCCGGGAATTACATAATCGATTCCTTCAGGAGAACAGTTCGTATCGACGACGGCGAAGATTGGAATGCCGAGCTTGTTGGCTTCGGCCACCGCGATTTCTTCCTTGCGAACGTCGATCACGAATACTGCATCCGGCAGACGATTCATGCCCTTGATTCCGGAAAGTGTCTTTTCCAGCCCCAGGCGCTCACGATCGAGTTTGATGCGCTCTTTCTTTGTCAGCTTTTCGTAGCGTCCGTCGGTCTGCATCGCTTCCAGATCTTTCAGGCGCTTGATTGATTTCTGCACCGTCTGAAAATTGGTGAGCAGTCCGCCGAGCCAGCGTTGATTCACATAGAACTGACCCGCGCGTTCAGCTTCTTCGCGAATTGCGTCCTGCGCCTGGCGTTTTGTGCCAACAAACAGGAGCATCTTGCCGCGATCCTCGGCGACCATGTTGCTGACCGCCTGGAGCGCTTCGCGAAACATCTTCTGTGTCTTTTGCAGATCGATAATGTAGATGCCGTTGCGCTCCCCGAAAATGTATTCCTTCATTTTCGGGTTCCAACGGCGCACCTGGTGGCCGAAGTGAACGCCGGCTTCCAGCAATTCTTTCATCGTAACGGTTACCAAATTACTCTCTCCTTAATTGGTTTATGTACTCGCCGCGACTTTGGTCCCGACGTTCGGGACAACCAATCCGAAATCGCGACAATGGAGTTACTGCATTTCCGATTTTCAATTGCCGATTGCCGATTTGAACAACTCGGCATTCGCAACATGCCAATTGGCAATCGGAAATCGCCAATCGACAATCGTTCTATCTCTTCGAGAACTGGAAGCGCTTGCGCGCGCCCTTCTGTCCGTACTTTTTGCGTTCCTTGATGCGGGGGTCCCGCGTCACGAGGCCCGCCTGCTTGAGCGCGGGCCGCAAATCCGCGTTGTATTCGATTAGCGCGCGTGTGATGCCGTGACGAATCGCGCCAGCTTGCCCCGCAGGGCCGCCGCCGGCGACGTTAACGAGCACATCGAACTTGCTCCCGGTCTCAGTCAGGTTCAGCGGCTGACGAATGATCATTCTCAACGTTTCGTTCGGAAAGTATGCTTCGAACGCTTTGCGGTTGACCTGGACGTTACCGTCGCCCGGCCGTAAATAAACTCGAGCGGTCGAAGTCTTTCGACGGCCCGTTCCGTAGTATTGAATATCTGCCACGTCTTAAATCCTTTTTTACTTTTGAGATGCGCGGGAAGGGAAGTCGAGGGTCACAGGTTGCTGCGCCGTGTGGGGATGCTCGGCGTCAGCATAGACTTTTAACTTCTTGGCCATCGCCCGCCCAAGTTTAGTCTTGGGCAACATTCCTTTCACGGCGAGCTCGATGACTCGCTCGGGATGCTTCGCAAACATCTCGGTGACTGAAGTTTCGCGCAAGCCGCCGGGATACAGCGTGTGGTGACGATAAACTTTGCCGGTCGCTTTTGAGCCAGTGAACATTGCCTTGCGCGCGTTGACGACGATCACGTGATCGCCCATGTCGAGAAACGGTGTCCACTGCGGATTCCGTTTGCCGGTCAGAATCTGCGCGACCTCCGATGCTAGTTGTCCGACCGTTTTGCCAGCGGCATCGACCACGAACCACTTACGATTTTGAGCCAGACCAGCGCCGCTGGGAAAGTATGTTGACATAGATAAGTCCTTCTGTTTTAAGTGCCTGAAAGGCGAACGGCTAGAATAGAAAACGGTCAGTGCATTGTCAAGCGCGGTTCGGTCGGTTTTCGCAGTAATTCCGCGGCTTCCACTTCACTTTTGAAACTCACTGCTGCTAGTATCGTTCGCGAGCGCGGAGTTGATTTTTCATCCTTCATCCTTCCGCCTCATCCTTGTCTTGCGTGCCGGCGTAGCTCAGTTGGTAGAGCAACTGATTTGTAATCAGTAGGTCGGGGGTTCAAGTCCCTTCGCCGGCTCCAAAATCTTTCCTGCTGCGCGCTTCCGCGTTTCGATTTCGGCGCGGTGCGTCTTTCGGTTTTTTGCGCGGCGGTGCGCTTGCAAATCGCTTTCACGTCAGTTAAAGTGACGAGTTTGCGGCTGGGGCCGGAGTGCGCGCTGTGGAGGGCTAGGAACAGTTTCTCAACTGGTGCATTCGCGTTTAATCAACCGGACAGGCAGGGGTGGTCGAGTGGTTAATGGCACCGGGCTGTAAACCCGGCGGGCTTCACTGCCCTACGTAGGTTCGAATCCTACCCCCTGCACCAGAGCCATTGGCGATTTTCGATTGCCAATTGCCGATTAAGATCGACAGTTGAATAGGAATTAGAATCGGCAATTGAAAATTGGCAATCGGCAGTGTAGTTGGGCGGGTGTAGCTCAGTTGGTAGAGCATCAGCCTTCCAAGCTGAGGGTCGCGAGTTCGAGTCTCGTCGCCCGCTCCATGTAACGCAAATTGGTAATTTGCGTTTTGAGACTTGAACGCACGCGCAAGTCAGCAACTTGCGCCACTTGTGCCCGCGTAGCTCAGGGGTAGAGCGCCTCCTTGGTAAGGAGGAGGTCATGAGTTCAAATCTCATCGCGGGCTCCAGAAGTAGCATAGACTTCAGTCTGTGCGCTTCTTGTTTGAGAAATTTTTGTGGAGGCGAAAACACAGACTGAAGTCTGTGCCACTACGAGGAAAAGATGAGCAAAGAGAAATTTGATCGCAGCAAGCCGCACGTGAACATCGGGACGATTGGGCACGTGGACCACGGCAAGACGACTTTGACGGCGGCCATCACGAAGGTGTTGGGGAAGACGAATCCGAAAGTGCAGTTTGTGGCCTTCGATCAGATCGACAAGGC
>DATBSG010000143.1:0-10901 GCA_036559945.1 Pyrinomonadaceae bacterium | reverse complement strand
TCAGGAAAAATTGTTGTCACCACGGCTTCGGCGCCTAATTCATCCTGCACCATCAGCGCGCCGATAAAGTTTGCCCCCGAAGAGATGCCAACGCCGAGTCCTAATTCCCCCGCCAGTTTCTGCGCCATCAGAATCGCATCGCCATCGTGAACGCTGACAACTGAGTCGAGCTGATCAAGTTCAAGAATCGAGGGAATGAACTCATCCGAGATTCCCTGGATGCGGTGGAAACCGACTTTGTGGCCGGTTGAGAGCGTCGGCGATTCAGCGGGTTGTAGTGGATGAAGTTTGATTGCCGGATTGTGCTGTCGCATGAATTTCGCCACGCCCATGATCGTGCCGCCAGTGCCGACGCCCGCAATGAACGCGTCGGGCCGCAGCCCGTGAAAATACAGTTGCCACCATATTTCCGGGCCAGTCGTTTGCTCGTGTGCTTCGACGTTTGCCGCGTTGGCGAATTGCGATGGCAGAAAAACGTGCGGCTCGTGATCCGCGAGCTCTTCCGTCATGCGAATGCTGCCGAGAAAGCCGCCCTGATCCCGGCGCACGGGAACGATCTTCGCGCCCAGACTCCTGATTAGAGTCACGCGCTCCTGACTCATCCAATCGGGCATGAAGATGACAACCTGATGGCCCAGCGCGCGGCCGATTGCGGCGAATGAAATTCCCGTGTTGCCACTCGTGGCTTCCGCAATTGTGTCGCCCGGCTGAATGTGGCCTTCCTGATATGCCTTCTTCAGGATGTGAAAGGCCATGCGGTCCTTGATGCTGCCGGTCAGGTTCAGGTGCTCGGCTTTGGCGTAAATGATTCGCTCTCGGCCGCGATAGCGAAAGCGCACCGCGAGCAAGGGCGTGTTGCCGATCATGTGCCTTAACTGCCGACAACGCGCCGGCGTCTTCGCCGGCCGCTCAAGAGAACTCCCGATATCGATCAGTTGCAGGACTTCTGTGGCCATCTGTTCGCTCGGCTTCAGATCGTGTGAAATGCGAACTCCGGTTCCGGGCTTTGTTGGCAGGAAAGGCAGAAACTCGCGGCCGGATCGGCAATCAGCCGGTTCGGTTCGATCTCGCTTCCGCATTCGGCGCAAAGACCGTACGAGCCTTCGCTCAACCGGTCTTGCGCATCGATGACGTCGCGCAAGCGATGCTCCAACTGGTCGCGATGGCGCCAGTCAATTTCTTCGATGTACTCGTCCGATGGCTCACGCTCGTTCGCCGCGTGGCCATTGCCGTGAACCAAAGTCCCGGCCCCTGAAATTTCACGGCAGACTTGTTCTTTTTCGCCTTGCAGCAACTCCCAAAGCGCACCCGAAGGCGCAAGCGCCGGCCATTCTCCCAAACCCTCAACACTCTCAAGCAGAGCCCAATCGTCCATGATAGCCACCTCGAATGAATCAGCAGTAAGCCCAAGCGGGCGCATGCAAGTGAGCAAGCTTCATTCCAACTTCAATGTGTTGAGTTTGCCGAGCGAAGAGCGAATTCCGCACCAGAGTCCAGGGACAAAGAATGAGCGTTTTCCCGCGGAAATTGGTGAAGTTTCCGCAATCTAAGCAACGCTGCCACACGAACTTTCAAGGATTTTTCATGAGGTCAGAGGGCACAAACGTTGCAGAGTCGAAGAGGTTGCAGCGAGCGGCTCTATGACTACCACTCAAACTCAATCGCCAACGCAAACGAATCCCGGATTCCTCGCGACCCTGGCGCGCCGCGATGGCGACGTCGTCCTGCGCGACGGATCGACAGTACGGGTGCGCGTCATGCGTCCCGAGGACGAAAAGCTTTTATTCACACTCTTCAAATCGCTGTCGGCGGAATCGCGCTGGCTGCGGTTTCTTTCCTCGGCGAGTGAGTCGGCGTTAGCTGCGGAGGCGCATCGCGAGGCATGCGTTGATTACCGCCACACGTTCGGTCTGATCGCTTTGACCGGCGCGGAAGATCGCATCGTTGGTCATGCGTTCTACACGGCGATGAGCGGAGACCGCGCGGAAGTTGCGTTCGCGATTGCCGACGATTATCAGGGCCGCGGACTCGCGACGATTCTTCTGGGCCAACTGGCGGAAGTGGCTGCGACGAATTCGATTCAGGTGTTCGAGGCAGAGACGCTTTCGGGCAACACCGCGATGCTGAACGTCTTTCGCGAGTCAGGCTTTCCGACAAAGCTCACGGTAACTGCGGGCGAACTGCATGTAAGTTTTCCCACTTCGCTGACGCCGGAAGCAATCGAGAAATTCGAGCGCCGCGACAGTATTGCTTCAATCAATGCTTTGAGACTCTTCTTCAATCCGCGCGCGGTCGCAGTCATCGGTGCGTCACGCAAGCGCAGCAGCATCGGCGGCGAAATCTTTCACAATCTTCTCAGCTACGGATTTCAAGGGCCGGTCTATCCAATCAATCCGACCGCGAAAGTCATTCAATGCGTGCCGGCTTACGCGAGCGTCGATGACGTGCCGGGGCCGGTCGATCTCGCGATCATCGTCGTGCCGGCGACGCAAGTTATCAGCGCCGCAGAAAGTTGCGGACGCAAAGGCGTCAGGGCGCTGGTCGTCATCTCCGCGGGCTTTTCGGAAATTGGATCTGAAGGTCAGGGCAGCCAGGCCGAACTGCTGCGCGTGTGTCGCGCGTACGGGATGCGACTGATTGGTCCGAACTGCATGGGCATTCTGAACACCGACAGCGAAGTTCGGCTGGACGCGACGTTTGCGCCGACGTTGCCGCCGTCCGGCCGGGTTGGGTTTTCCTCGCAGAGTGGCGCGCTCGGGTTGGCAATCATGGAGTATGCCAATTCGCTCGGGCTCGGCATTTCGACTTTCGTTTCGGTCGGCAACAAGGCAGACATTTCCGGAAACGATCTATTGCGCTACTGGGAAAAGGACGACGCGACGGAAGTGATTCTGCTTTACCTCGAGTCGTTCGGAAATCCGCGCAAGTTTTCGCAAATCGCGCGACGCGTCGGCAAGAAAAAACCGATTGCGGTCGTGAAGAGCGGCCGTTCCAAAGCCGGCGCTCGCGCGACATCGTCACACACGGGCGCTTTGCTCGCTGCGTCGGATATCACCGTCGACGCGCTGTTTCGTCAGTCGGGCGTCATTCGCACTGATACGCTCGAAGAATTGTTTGATGTGGCGACACTGCTTGCGAATCAGCCACTGCCGCTGGGGCATCGTGTCGGCATCATCACGAACGCCGGAGGGCCGGCGATCCTCTGCGCCGACGCTTGCGAAGCGCGCGGCTTGGAAATTCCGTTGCTCACCGAACAAACTCAGCAGAAACTCCGCAGCATACTGAGGCGAGAAGCAAGCGTCGCGAATCCCGTCGACATGATCGCCTCGGCATCCGCTGAGCAATATCGCGAAGCAATCCGCGTTGTCGCCAACGATCCGAACATTGATTCGCTGATTGTGATTTTTGTGCCGCCGCTGGTGACTCGCGTGGAAGACGTAGCGCGCGTTATTGCCGACGAAGTTGCGGCGTTGAATCGCCGCAAACCTTTGGCGACTGTGTTCATGTCGCCGCACAAGACGCCGTCAGAGCTTCAGCAGGCACGCGTGCCCGTCTATCAATTTCCTGAGACCGCGGCGATCGCGCTCGCCCGGGCCGCGCGTTACAGCGAATGGCGCAATCGCCCGGAACCGCCCCGTGTGCAACTTGCGAACATTCGCCGAGATGATGCTGGCGCAATCGTGGCGAACGCTTTGAAACGCGGCGAAGGATGGCTTACGCCGGTTGAAGTGGCGGATCTGCTTTCCTGCTACGGCCTTCCGATGGTCGAGCAGAAGTTTGCTGCAACTCCAGACGACGCTGCCGACGCCGCACGACAACTCGGTGGTGCGGTCGCGCTGAAAGTTGTCGCGCCTAACGTTTTGCACAAAACAGAAGCGGGCGGCGTGCGACTGAAGTTGCGCGGTCCGGACAAGGTACGCACAGCGGCAACCGACATGTTCGAAAGATTGGCGTCACAGGGACAGCCGCCAACTGGCTTCATTGTTCAGCGAATGGCGAAACCAGGTGTCGAGATGATTCTGGGCGTCGTCCACGATCCGCAATTCGGACCCGTGGTCGCCTGCGGCGCAGGCGGCACTCAAGTCGAGCTGCTGCGCGATGTCGCGGTTCGCCTGACGCCGATCTCGAAAACAGAAGCTTCAGAAATGATTCGCGCACTGAAAACTTATCCGCTGCTCGACGGATTTCGTGGTGACCGAAAGTTTGATGTCGCCGCGCTGGAAGATGCGCTGCTGCGTGTCAGCGCGCTGGTTGATGACATTCCGCAGATTGCGGAGCTCGACTGCAACCCATTTGTGGTTACCGAACAAGGTGGGCAGATTCTCGACGCGCGCGTGCGCGTGGCGGTCATCGAACCACGGCCGCTGCTCGGTGTGCGCCGCTAACGAAAGAAATTGGAGGATGAACATCATGAAGAGTTTGCTCTTATTTGTGGCACTGCTTTGCGCGGTGGTGCTTACCAGTTCGTCGTTAGCCGTCAGTAAT
The DNA here is from genome assembly GCA_036559945.1 of Pyrinomonadaceae bacterium. Taxonomy (GTDB): domain Bacteria; phylum Acidobacteriota; class Blastocatellia; order Pyrinomonadales; family Pyrinomonadaceae; genus UBA11740. The sequence continues at coordinate 6,416 of DATBSG010000143.1, read as the reverse complement.
TCACCGACGGCGCGAAAGCAGAAGGCGACGATGCAATTCAATCAGCCTGTCATTCTGCAAGGCGTGACGCTGCAAGGCGAATATCTGTTTGTGCATGATGACGCGGCTATGGCGCGCGGCGAGGCCTGCACGCGCGTTTACAAGGGCAACGCCGAACTGCCAAACAAGCTTGTTGTCGCATTCGATTGCGTGCCGATTCAGCGAAGCAAGACGAACCATTTTATTGTCCGTACGAATCTGGTCGCGCCAGGCGTAATGGAAGTGCGCGAGTTTCAGTTCAAAAGCGACACAGAAGCGCACGGCACGCCGGCGTTCAAGTAGCCGCCGCCTGACAAATCATCTTTTCGCGAGCGCAACGGCGCGGCGCTTTCGAGTTTCTGTCGTGTCGCTGTCGCACCAAACTCATTGTGCCCCGGCTTAATGAAAGTGAGACCGATTCATGAGCATCGATTCTTTGACTATCACAGACAACCGCAAGGGAAAAGCAGTGCGGTCGTCGGAATCGCTTGATTCTGAGGAATATCGCCAGTCGGCGGCGGATTCCTCCGCAAATTCTGCCCACAATCGCGAGAGAAAGCGCACAGACTCATTCGGGCATAGTCATTGCTGAATCACTTGGAAGGAGGAGCGTCGTGGCTAACGGAAACGGCTTAAGAATCAAAAAGATAATGTGCCCCACGGACCTGTCGCCGGGTTCGGACGAGGCATTGCACTACGCCATGGCGCTGGCTCGAGCCTACGAAGCGAAGTTGGTTGCCTTCCACTGTCAGGCGGCGGCTGAGACTGCTGAAGCGCAGAACGAGTTGAAGGCGGCGTTCGAGCGAAGGCTCTTCGAACGCCTGAATGGAGCTGCGTTGGCTTTGAATGATTGGGAGCGAGTTGTCACGCAGTGTGATGATCCCGGAACATCGATCGTTGAGTACGCCGGCGAACGCAAAGTTGATCTCATCGTGATGCGTTCCCGCCGGCGGCCGCATCGCGCCGCGTTGTTGGGCTCGACCGCCGAATCCGTCTGCCGCATGGCGCCATGTTCGGTGCTGGTGACGCACAGCGACGAGCGCAGTTGGGTTGCCGGCCGGGAGATAAGTCTCAAGCGCGTGTTAGTGGCTTATGATTTTTCTGACTACTCGGAAATCGCGCTAAGACATGCCTTGAAGTTCGCGCAAGAGTACCAGTCTGAGCTGCACCTGCTACACGTTTTGCCGGCGTTTACGTTGAACGAGCCGGAGTTGGCGTGGTATCCGATCACTGATGAGGGCCCGTATCACAAAGCCGCCCGACGCTTGCAAAAATCAGTTCCGTCCGAAGCGCACCTCTGGTGCACGGTGAAACATGCCGTCAGTGAAGGCCAGCCGTACAGGGAAATCTTGAATTACGCCGCCCGAAACGAAATCGATCTGATTTGTCTGGGCGCGCACGGGTCGGGGTTTGGATTGCTGACGTTGTTCGGCTCAAACGTGGATCGGGTCTTGCGCCAGGCACCTTGTCCGGTGCTGGTCGCGCGGCCTCTGAAGCACGCGAACGGAATTGAGAAGAAAGTGAAGACCACACGAACCGCGCGAGAACCCAACTTCCAGTTTGCTCACACTGGAGCCGATTAGGCGACACCTTCTCGAAAATAATTCCAGGTCGAGTGACGTCGTGGGCTTAGACTTTCTTAACCCGCGGCGGTTCGTATTGCTCGCCGTATTCGGGGTATTCGATTGTTACTATTTCGCCGGGCCGCGTGTTCTCGTTCAGCAAATTCAAAGCATCGCTCAGCACCTTCTTTTGTAAATCACGCATGCCGGGCCGCCCAAGGCTGTTTCCGATTTTGAAGCCTTTCGGATACAGCGCGCGCGATGGGCGCATTTGCGCCGACACTTCCGGACTGACGGTGATGAGCACCGTGGGAATCCCTTTCATTTCGATTTCACGTTGGACCGCGACGACCGTCCGGTGGCAAACGCTCGGTCAACCGCCCGTGAGCACAACCACGTCCGCCCGCGACCCTTTGTCGATCTCGTTCGCGATTTCACGCGCAGTGCCTTCGTACATCGCCTTGAGCTGCATCGTGTAACCCATGTAGCCGATGTGCTTCTTTGCGATGCCGCCGATGAACCCCTCAGCTTGCAGGTCACGCAGCACGTCAATCGGAAACACAACGTTGATGTCCGCGTCAGCGTCGCGGTGATCGTAGTGATGGTGCGTCACCATCAACTCTGACGAATCAACATCGATCGGAATTTCCCGGTAGCCGAGGTCGCCGAGTTCGTCGGCAATGTTGAAAGGCTCCTGATCTTTCAGGTGCACACCACCAGCCGTGACGATCGCGATTGTGCTCTTGGAAAGTTCGCGATCGAACGGAGTGAACGGAACACATTTCCTGGAAATAGTCATAATCCGAATTCGATGTGGTATCTAGATTATCAAGCCCAAGACGAGTTACAAACTCGTCAGTAGTAGCGGGGTCGTATTGTGTTGGAAATAGTCTTTGCGGAAGTCGCAAAAGAAAGCGCCCCTGTGAGTCGAGCGCTCACAGGGGCGAGTCTTAGCTAAATTCTCAACCTAGTTCACTGTTTTGACTGTTTTCGCTTGCGAAGCCGGGAAGCCACTCCTGCCAAACCCGTTCCCAGCAGGATCAGCGTGGCGGGCTCGGGCACCGGCGCCGTCTCTGCTTGGATCTGGCCAGTCAAGGGCACTGGGCCCTGGCCACCGGTGATTGCGAGGTTGTTAACCGTCAGCGTGAAAGCCCCGCCATCAAAAAGGAACGTTTGAGTGGGATTCAAAAACGTGATTTGCACTCCGCCCGCGTTCGTGTTTGTCACCGACCCGAAAAGATCTGCCGTGTAAAGGCCTGATCCGGGCGCCGTCCCGGGCGGTAGCGAGAAGGCTATCCGTGCGGTGAAACTGGTTCCCGTGTAGTCGTTCGGAATACTGTCGAGCGTGAACGAGCCGAAGTTATTGAAGTTATTCGGTGGACTTGCCGCGTTGCCGACTCCGACAAAACCGTTGGCCGTCGTCACTTCAAAACTGGAACCGTTGTAATGCAGTCCCAATAGTGATGCCGTTTGACTCGGGCCAATACTTGGCACGGCCGGCGCGCACGGCGCACCCAGAGTATCGAAGCAGCCTCCCGCTAGTCCAGCGAGATTTACCTCATCAGCGCGCGCAACGCCCTGGCTGAACGTGAAAATGGCAAGAGCCGTAAAGGACAGAGCAAGTGACTTCGCGATCAACCTTAAGTGTGTGTTCATAGTCTTCCCCTCAACTAGAGTTAGATACGAGGAAGTCGCATGTGGGAACGTGCGGGCAATGCCAACCCAACCATGTTCGACCCCCAAAATCTGTCTGGCGCGCTTGAGCACTCCAAGAGCAAGACAGATAAAGCCTTTAATTTGATTATAGAAAGCAGGAAAGCCGGTGGACTTCCAGAAAAACACCGCCCGGTTCTTTGATCGCTTTAGTTATGGCGAAAAGAAGATCCTAACTGAGGCGCGAACCTAATACTGGGAAGCCAGATGCCTGACTCCCGTCCGACATCTGGCCTCTGACTTTGACCTCGGTTCTAAAGCTTTCTTAAGACTTCAAAAAGGTCCTCGTTGTCCGGCTGATCGGAAATGTTGTGAATGTCTTTGTAAGCGAGCTTGCCTTCCTTATCGACGATGAAGAGCGCGCGCTCGGAAATGCCATCGTTAGCCCGATAAGCACCGTAGGCTTTGGCGACTTCGCCTTTGGGATGAAAATCGCTGAGAAGGTCGTAGGAAATTCCGCCGAGACTTTTCGCCCAGGCGGTATTGCAGGGAACGCTGTCAACTGAGATGCCCAGGACCTGAGCATGATAGCCCGCGAAGCGTTCGAGGTCGGCCTCGTACGCGGGCATCTGCGCCGTTCAAACTGGGGTCCAGGCCAGCGGATAAAATGCGATAACTACATTTTTCTTGCCACGGAAATCCGAGAGCTTCACCTTTTTGTCTTTCGCGAGGTGACTTTTCAACTCGAAATCCGGAGCCATATCTCCAACTTCAGGCATGAATCGAAACTCCTCCTGGAAAATTCAAATCTAAATTGTATTGCTTGATGAACAGAGATTAGCGTGTTTCGGATGCGGGTTCAAGCGGCCTGCGCTTCGACAATCGATTCTGAAGTAATCCTCGAAGGTTTTAGAAGAATAGTAATTTTGGGCTATGGCGTATTTCCGCAAAATCCGCAACGGGCGATCACTCATCAATCACAACCTACAAATCAACAGCTCCCGCTCATAAACCATCTCCGACGGTAGCCGATCGTGAAGATCCAGAAACAGCTCTTCGTGCCCCAGCACTTCCTGGCGCCACGCCGCGCGATCGAACGATTGGAGCTCTTCGAACTTCTCTTTCGGAAAGTCTAATCCTTTCCACTCGATGTCTTCGTAACGCGGCACCCAGCCAATCGGTGTCTCCTGGCCTAACGATCTTCCATGCGCGCGATCGACGACCCATTTCAGCACGCGCATGTTCTCGCTGAAGCCGGGCCACATGAAATTCCCGTCCTTGTCTTTGCGGAACCAGTTCACGTGAAAGATGCGTGGGGTTTCGCTGAGCGAGCGCTGCATCAGGATCCAGTGGCGGAAATAATCTCCCATGTGATAGCCGCAAAACGGCAGCATCGCCATCGGGTCGCGGCGCACTTTTCCGATCGCGCCGAACGCCGCGGCCGTCATTTCCGATCCCATCGTCGCGCCAACATAAACGCCCGACGTCCAGTTGAATGATTGATAGACGAGCGGCATCGTGGTCGCTCGGCGTCCGCCGAAGATCATCGCGCTGATCGGAACGCCGTTCGGATTCTCCCAGTCGGGATCGATGGTCGGACACTGTGAAGCCGGCGCCGTGAAGCGCGCGTTGGGATGCGCTGCTTTTGCGCCAGTTTCTTTTGCGATCGCCGGCGTCCACTTGTTGCCTTGCCAGTCGAGACATTCCGCCGGCGGCTCGTCGGTCATGCCTTCCCACCAGACGCCGCCTTCCTGAGTCAGCGCAACGTTGGTGAAGATCGAGTTTGTCGCCAGCGTGGCCATTGCATTCGGATTTGTTTTCTCTGAAGTGCCTGGCGCGACACCAAAGAATCCATACTCAGGATTGATCGCGCGCAGGCAGCCATTTGCGTCCGGTTTGATCCAGGCGATGTCGTCGCCGACCGTGTAGACCTTCCAGCCTTCGAAGCCTTTGGGCGGAATCAGCATCGCAAAATTCGTTTTGCCACACGCGCTCGGGAACGCGGCGGTGACGTAAGTTTTTTCGCCCTCCGGACTCTCGACGCCGACAATCAGCATGTGCTCGGCCATCCAGCCTTCGTCGCGTGCAATATTCGAAGCGATGCGCAGCGCGAAACATTTTTTGCCGAGCAGAGCGTTGCCACCATAGCCCGATCCGTAAGACCAAATCTCGCGCGTCTCGGGAAAGTGCACGATGTATTTCTCAGTGTTGCAGGGCCACGGCACGTCTTTCTCGCCATGCGCGAGCGGCGCGCCAACCGAATGCATGCATGGCACCACTCGCTTGTAATCCTTATCAATCTCCGCATATACCGGCGCGCCAATGCGCGCCATGATGCGCATGTTCACAACGACGTAAGGCGAATCGGTGAGTTGCACGCCGATTTGCGACATCGGCGAACCGATCGGGCCCATGCTGAACGGCAGCACGTACATCGTGCGACCCCGCATCGAGCCGTCAAAGAGTTCTTTGAGCTTGCGCCGCATCTGAAACGGCTCTTCCCAATTGTTTGTCGGCCCCGCGCCGTCCTTGGAAAGCGAGCAGATGAACGTCCGGTCTTCGACGCGCGCGACATCTGACGGGTGCGAACGGGCGTAATAACAACCTGGCCAAAGCTCTTCATTCAACTTGATGAGCGTGCCGCTCGCGACCATTTCGGCTTTCAGTTGCTCGTCTTCTTCGACTGAACCATCGACCCAATGAATTGCGGCGGGCTTCGTCAGGTTCGCCATCTTCTCGACCCAATTGAGCAGGTGAATGTTGTTGCTCAGTGGCTTCGAAGGATCTCTCTTAATCGTTTTTTGTGTGACAGGAGAACTCATGTTGTGCTCCGATCTGCGATGATGAATTGCGGTAAATTTCTTAAACCTGATCGTTACATTAGAGAGCAGTTAGAAGCAAGTTGACGACATAGGTTCTTACCGCAGAGAAGGCAGAGGATCTCGCAGAGGACGCTGAGGAAAGGGAATCTCTGCGTCCCTCTGCGAGAACCTTTGCGCTCTCTGCGGTTAAAAGCCTTCCTCGGTACTGACAAAAGGTTTGGCTTCTGGTATTGCTTTCGCATGCAGATGCCGCCGCCTCGCGAAGCTTTTACCCGCAAAGAATGGAATCTGATTCAGCGTTTGAACACGCCCGCGAAAGTGCAACGCTGGCTGACGTCTTTGCCTTACAACTGGGAGCGTC
>DATBSG010000142.1:0-15046 GCA_036559945.1 Pyrinomonadaceae bacterium | reverse complement strand
TTGCGCCCACTAACAACTCAGCAAACCGAAACACGCTTTTCGGATCCTTCCCTGCCCACAGTTGGTTAACCGGAATTTTCAAATACGATCTGCCGTCGAGGGCAACCTGAATGTCCTGCTGTTGGCTCGACAGCGTATGTTCTTCGAAGTCGAGCAAGACGGTCACTCATTTGTGGAAAGCTTTGCTAATCATTTCAATCCCAGCGCTTTCAAGTAACCCTGATTAATCCTACAGTTTTCAAATTTCATTCGCTCGAGATAATCGCTCAGCGCCTTTTCCACTTTCTCTTTCGAAGGGCGGTGCTTCCGCACTTCCTCGAAGGTCGTGCGCGGCCCATCCGCAAAGGCGACGATCGCCCCCCAATCCTGAGGCGAGCTTATCGAGACGATGCATGAGGTCGCGTCAATTTTCTTATAGGGCCAGAAACACCAACCAATGTCATGCGTTTCGAGCAACTTCCGAAAGGAATCGATCCATTCATCTGTGTTCTCGCCGGACTCGCCCAGCCACACCGGCACATTGTATTTGTCGCGAAAGGTAAGATACTCCCGGATCGCGTCCTCATTCACCGGCACCCAGTACTTGTGAAAGGTGTAGACGAGCTTCCGATCAAACGGTGGTCCAAAAACTTTGAAGTTGCCATCCCACTGTGCGCCGCCGAGGAACACGATGTGATTCCTGTCCACCTCTCGGATTGCCAAAACGATCTTGCGGTAGAGCGGTTCCAGCCTTGGGTTTAGCGACGCAGTATCAAAATAAGTTGCGATCGGCTCGTTGAGTAGATCGTATCCGATTACAATCGATTGATCGCGATAACGAGCGGCAATTTTTCGCCACAGGTTAACCGTCAACTCCTGACTCTCTCTGCTTTCGAAAAGAAACGGGTACGCAAAACTGTCGTCGATGTTGTCGCCGGTCTGTCCGCCGGGCGCAGCATGCATATCCAGAATTACGTAGACACCTTCTCTCCGGCACCAATCTATAACTCGGTCTAAAAGCTCATAGCCCGGGCCCTCTAATCCCGGGACGGTTGCGTCCGATACAAACAACCGGTAACTGAAGGGAACCCGAACGGAATTAAATCCGGATTGTTGTAGGAAGTGGATATCTGCTCGCGTGATGTAATTGTCGCGATAAGTTTTCCAGAATTGGCGTGCTTCGTCTTCCCCGACCAGTTCACTAATGGCGGTTTGAATCAACCGGGGTGAGTTGGTGGTCTTGAATTTGAACATGTAGCCCTCAGGCAGCAGCCAATTGCCGAGATTAATGCCCCTCAAGAGCAGAGGTTTGCCCTCAGGCGAGACCAGCTCTTTTCCCTTTGTGGCGACGAATCTTGTTTGTCCGATTATGGAAGGTACGAGGCTTAACAGAATAATGCCCCACAAGCATGCTTGCTTTATGACGCGTCGCATAGTCTGCGAAACCTCCAGCAACCGGGTTAAGGCAGGCCCGTCTCTTTCGTTTGCTGTTTGTTCAGCCTCTTAAAGGAACATCATGCGCACCAAACATTTTACGGTAAACGGTTTCAGCATAGAAGAGCTGCGAGCGTGGATGCGTGTTAAGATGCGCGTTCGAAAAATTACCGGGTTCGCCTCAGAGCAGTGACTTCAATGAAAGACTGACTCGTGTTCATTGAGCAGTCAACGATCATCTTCGGCCTGCTGTTAAGCTTAGGTACTATCACAGTCTCAATGGATGACTATCCTACTATCTCTCGCTTCAGGAACGGCTTTGAATTGTTCCTGATAAGTCTTCTGATTCTGTTTTTGGAGCTGGCTGCCATTCGCTGGTTCCCGGCACACGTTCTTTACCTGACGTTTTTTACCAACGTCGTATTGCTGGCCTCGTTTCTGGGAATGTCTGTCGGCTGTTTGTCCGCCCGCCGGCGCCACAACTATCTCACCTGGACGCCCCTTCTCCTGGTAGTTGCTTTGGCGGCCGCGCATGCCGTTGAAATCAGCAGCGGATTGTTCGTGAAGTTCGTGGATGTGGGCAATCAAGCCTCGCCGCAGCAGGTCTTCTTCGGCACTGAATATCACAGCCGGGATCTGTCGCATTATGCCGTTCCGGTCGAAGTGCTTTGTGGTTTCTTCTTCCTGATTATCGCGCTCGCTTTTATTGGACCCGGTCAGGAATTGGGGCGAGCCCTTAAGCGTTGGCCCGACCGTGTGCAGGCTTACACCCTAAACATTACCGGCAGCATCGCCGGGATTGTGCTGTTTGCTGCTTGTTCCCGGCTTGAGTTGTCATCGCTCTGGTGGTTCTTGCTGATCGCTGCGGGGCTGGGTTATTTCTATTTCATCTCGCCCAGGCGCCGCTTATCGAAACCCTTATTTGGTTGGGGCTCGATAACAGCTTTGCTGCTGGTGCTGGTGGTCTGGCTGGCTGGCTTCGTGCCTGCCTTCGACGATCGTCAGATCCAAAACGAAACGCAGCAATTCTGGTCGCCTTATTACAGAATTGATTTTAAGAAAGCGGACCTTTCGCTCGCGGTGAACCTGATTTATCACCAGCAAATGGTCTCGCGTAATCAGAACTTTCCGGCCTATGCGCTGCCGCACCTGCTGAACCGGGACGCGGGACGCCCGGCCTTCGCGGACGTGCTGATAATCGGCGCCGGTTCAGGTAATGATGTGAGCCGGGCTTTGCAGTGGGGAGCTCAACATGTCGACGCCGTCGAGATCGACCCGGCCATAAATCGACTCGGGCGTCAGTACCACCCCGACCAGCCTTATCAGGATCCGCGGGTCGAGATCCATCTGGATGACGGCCGCAACTTCCTCCGCTCAACACAGCGGAAATACGACTTGATCATCTATGCGCTGGTCGACTCACTGGTATTGCACAGCGGCTACAGCAATATTCGACTCGAGAGTTTTCTGTTCACGCGCCAAGCGTATGAAGACGTGCGCCGTCACCTCAAGCCCAACGGCAATTTCGTGGTCTACAACTATTTTCGCCAGGGGTGGCTGGCAGCCCGTTTGCAAAAAGGTCTTGAGGAAGTGTTCGGCACAGGTAATACCCTGGTACTCACGCTGCCCTACCGGAGAGTCATCGACCCTGACCGGGCGACCTTTGGAGACTTCACGCTCTTCTTTGCCGGTGCGACCAGCGATCTGCGAAACGCCTTTACGCGGCAGCCTGACTATTGGCTGCGCAACGACGAGCCGCCCGGGCCGGCTTCTCCAAACGGATTCCAACAGCCTGCACCAAAGACAATGCCATCCGGCCAACAAACCATTGACGATGAAAGAGCACCGGCGTCTCAGTGGCGCTTTGGGCTGGCAACCATTTTGCCGCCGCAAGGCGAGCTGCGAACCGCGACTGATGACTGGCCTTTCCTGTATCTGCGTCAACCGATGATCCCGACACAAAGCCTGCGTGGAATGCTAATCATGGGCGCACTGGCTTTGGTGCTAATTTTCCTTTTCCTGCCGCGGCAAACCAAACGCGTGAACGCAGCGACCGAACAAGATGTTAATAGCCGGCTCGCCGGCGGCGCGCTTAACCTTCAGCTCTTTTTTTTGGGCGCGGGTTTCATGCTGGTTGAGACGAAAGCGGTAGTCGCGATGGCCCTGCTGTTTGGCAGTACCTGGGTCGTTAACTCTGTGGTCTTCTTCGCGGTTCTGGTAATGATCCTGCTCGCCAACCGCTGGACTCTTCGGTTCCAGCCGGAGCGGTTGTGGCCATATTACGCCGGTCTGCTGATAACCCTAATACTGAACGCCATCATTCCGCTCGATTTCTTTCTGGGAATGAACCGAGGCATTCAGGTAATCGGCTCCTGCCTGCTGGCGTTTGCGCCGATTTTGTTCGCCGGTGTGATCTTCGCCGCCTCGTTCAAAAGGACCAATGAGCCCGATCGCGCCTTTGGCTCAAATATCGCCGGCGCCATGGTTGGCGGGCTCGCCGAATATAGCTCGATGCTGCTGGGGTTTCAGTACTTAGTCCTTGTTGCGGTGCTTTTCTACACCCTATCGGCGATCGGGTTGTGGCGGGCGGACAATGCGGCGATTGACGACGCCTCAAGCGACTCCGTGGCGTCTGAGGTTTAATCTCTTGAGCTCCAGAGTTTATAGAATGCAGTAGAGATAACGACCAGCTCCAAGCTAAGACGCTGATGGTTCTATGAATATTCCGTCCCTCTGGGACTGATAAGAAGAATGACCTAAAACTCACGCAAAGGGGGCTGTAAATTTCAGACAAACAGGTGACGGCACTTCAGCCGCCTGTCCTGTCGCACTAAGCCGGCCCGTTTTTTGATCAAGCCGAAAGACGACGATGTTATCGGACTTTTGATTAGCCACGAGCAGAAACTCTCCGGCAGGATCGATGGCAAAGTTGCGCGGTATCTTCCCTCGAGTGGGTTCATGGCCCATAGGGCTGAGAGCGCCGCTACGCGGATCAATCCTGAGAATGGCAACGCTATCGTGACCACGGTTCGAACAATAGACAAAGCGGCCATCTGGTGAAAGATGAATATCGGCGCCGGTGTTCGACCCGGTGAAATCCTTCGGCAGAGTAGTTATGGTCTGCAATTCTTGCAGACTTCCCTTCTCCGGACTGCACCTGAAAACTGTGACGGTCGAATGCAGCTCGTTAAGTACGAAGACGTATTTGCCGCTTGAATGAAACGCCAGGTGCCTCGGTCCTGCCCCCGGCTTCACCTGCACCCACGGTGGGTCACCCGGCAACAACTTTCCGCGTCGGGCGTCGAAACGAAATATCATGATCTTGTCTGTTCCGAGATCGCACGAGTATGCAAATCGGCTGGTGGGATCAAGCAGGATGCAATGCGCATGCGGACCTTCCTGACGCTCTCGATTTACGCTTGAGCCCTGATACTGTTTCATATCCGTAGCCTCGCCCAAACTGCCGTCCCGTTGAACCGGCAAAACGGTGACATTGCCTCCGGTGTAATTCGCTACTAAGACAAATCTCCCGCTGGTATCCACGTCCACATAACAGGGATTTGCGCCCAACGATGGTTGTTGATTCAACAGCCGTAACGCGCCGGTCTTTTGATCGACGGCAAAGGCGCTGACGGCGCCGCTCTTTCTATCCGCAAACTCCTCGACTTCATTCACCGCATACAGATAGCGGCGGCTGGGGGCGAGAGTCAGAAACGACGGGTTAACAACGCCGCTGGTGGTGGCGACGTGTTTTAATTCTCCCGAAGCGAGGTTCAATCGATAGAGATAGATTCCTTCGCTCTTGCCCGTGGTGTAGGTTCCTACGTAGACGAGCAGTTCGCCCGCCCGCACGCCAAGCACACGAGTAAACGAAAGCTTGGACAGCGTCAGCCCGAGCGCGCCAAGACCGGCAAGTTTTATGAATTCGCGCCGCGAAGAAGCGTTTTCAGCTTTGAAGAACACGGTTTTGATTTTCTCCTCGGAGTAGTGCGTCGTGGTCGGTCTTTTTTCTCTGCGTTCGTCCGGGTCTTCGCAGTGGCTTTGCCTGACAAGTGATTCACATGACTCGGCATAGCTGCACACTTTTTGGGCAAAGCCTCTCCGCGTTGAATCACATTCATAAAGGAATCACCGCAGAGCGCAGAGTCGCTGAGATTGCGCGCAGTGTTTTACTTTGCGGTTTTTCTTTGCGCGTTCGCGCCTTTGCGTGAATTGTCCTACACCTAAGATTAGATTCACGCAAAGACGCGAAGGCGAAGGCTACGCAAAGTCCAAACTAAAAACACTATTAGATCGTGCGCAGAATTGAGATCAAAAAGATGGCACGGACTGCATGACCTCAATAATCGCAAGGTGATATCAACCGCGGCGCAGGGGCTGTCACTGTATCCCGAAATCTGACACCCCTTCGTCGCAGTGATGCCACCTTCGCTTCAACCTCTTCAGGTGCGAGTATTTTCTTTGCCTCGTGGAACACCCAATCGATATCCTCCTGATAGTGACGCACGAGAACGGACTTCACCGTCTGATCCCTGACAAACCAAAGATTGAAATTAATCGACATCATCGAGCGGGGATAATATTGAGCACTATGCTCTGCCAGAGACTTGCCGTCGATGAAATATTTCACCTTTCCGTCAGAGACCTGAGTTACGAGTGTATGCCAGCCGGCAATGCTTCCACTGCTGGTGTTAAAGATGTTGTCTTTTTTCCAATTAGGCTCGGGACTAAAGGTCCTCCACGAAGTCGTAAACAAAGTAGGCCCAACGCTGCCCCAGCCGCCATTCGGTAAATACTCGAAATCGAGTTCGCTGTAATCGGGATCCATGGGCGCCTTCAGAGGACTGATGGTGTAGAAACTCTCTACGAGTTGGTCCCCAATCGGCCCATCCGTTGGTACGTCGACAAAGCGAACGCGAGCAGCATATGTGCCCTCGAGGTACTTGCGTTGATGGCAAATCTGAGTTTGATGAGTATTGGGTCCGGTCCCATCAGTGGAAGACGTCATCCGCAACAGACGATTGCCGCGCTGATCCTGATCAGCGGGAAACGACACGCCGCTGTTTCCCCATATCGCCCCGGGCACTCCCGGCCACCCGGCCGCTGTGCGAATGATCCAGCCGTGCCTTGCGAGCTGCTTAGAGTTCGAGTAATTAAAGTCGTCAAAGAGTATTTGAGAGGTTACCTTCGTGCGGCGCCTCGCTTGTGAAACCACTCGTTCCCTGACGATCAGCCTCGGTTCAGGCGAGCGAGCGGCCGTGGGCGTCGTGGTTGAATCAAGACGCCCGGCTCCCAATGCTAATAGAAGGCTCAGATAGATTCCGATCTGAAATAACATCGCTGGGTCCTCACCTCTGGTGTTGCTGGTTGCAGCTTGCTTCCGCCTAATGAGTAAGATTCCTCAAACTTTCGTCGCGGGTAACTGATCTCAGTCACTCACGCCTAGCCAAAGCACTCCCTGAACCTGTGAATACACTCGGTCGATAATCTTTCGCGCGTCTGCTTCACGCTCTGCCTCAGCGATGACCCGGATGATCGGCTCCGTATTCGAACCCCTCACCAGAAACCATCCGTTTGGTAGATGAACTTTCACACCATCACGGAGATCCATTGGATAAGTTGCATACTCCTGGCGAAGCAATCTGAGGATCGCGGAAATTTTGTCCGAAGGGCAAGCAATTTTTTCTTTGATCATCGCGAACCGCGGCAAGCTATTGACCAACTCAGTAATCGTCTGACCAGTTTCCGCCAGCAGGTGGAGGATAAGGGCCATGCCAACCAAACTATCGCGCGCAAAGTTGAGCCGCGGATAGATGACGCCGCCGTTACCTTCGCCGCCAATTACGGCGTTCTGTTTCTGCATTTCTTCAGTCACATTCACTTCACCGATCTTCGACAAAAACAGTTGGCCGCCGAATTTGTTCACCACCTCCTTAAGCGCGGACGTGGTTGATAGATTTGCGACCACCGATCCGGGTGTCTGGCCGAGAACACTAAGAGCGGAGAGGAGCAGAGTGTACTCCTCGCCAATCGCCACGCCCTCCTCGGAAACTATGGCCAGGCGATCTGCGTCCATGTCCTGGGCAAATCCAACATCGGCGTGATGTTCCTTAACGGCGGCGCAAAGATCGCCAAGATTTTCTGCCAGAGGTTCTGCGGGACGAGGAAACGATCCGTTCGGCGTCACATTAATCGTAGAGACTTCCGCGCCGAGCGCCTCCAGCAACTTCGGTCCTGCGATCGAACCGGCGCCGTTGCAGGCATCAAGCACGACTCGCAACTTTGTCTTCGCCGTGGGAATGGGTCCTAATTCGTCGACGATCGTTTGAATATGCAGATCAGTCGCGCCGGGAAGCTCGATGACTTCTCTCATCTCAGCGCCGCCGACGCGCGTGTATTCTCCCTGATGATAGATGTCCAGCAGTTCGCGCGCCTGTCCGGAGTTCAGAAAAAAACCGTCGCGGCCAATGAACTTCAGAGCGTTCCACTCTGCCGGATTGTGGCTGGCCGTGATCGCTATGCCGCCGTGCGCGCGACGATGACGAACGACCAGTTGAATAGTCGGCACGGGACACATTCCGATATCAACGATGCTACAGCCGCTCGAAAGCAGACCCGCTACTACCGCTTGCTTTACCATCTCACCAGAAGTACGCGGGTCGCGACCAATGACAATCGTCCGCGCGCCGACATAAGTGCCGAAGGCTTGCGCAAAACGCGTTAGCAAGATTGGCGTCAGCGATTCACCAACGACTCCGCGCACGCCGGAAATGCTGATCTTTAGAGTTGGTATCGGTCGCATACTTTCTAGCTCTAGCAGGCAGCTGAAACCCTGGATTGCCACAGAGACACCGAGACACGGAGAAAGTTGAAATTCAAACGGAGGTCGAGTTTGTTGGAATTTCCGATCATTACTGCATTGTCTTTCTCTGTGACTTTGTGTCTCTGTGGCAGACTTTGCCTTTTTTCAGCACGCGGGGTTACGGTCTCACTTGTTCAATTTGTCACGCGCCCAATCAAGCAGGCGCCGCGCATTCGTCTCATCTTCGGCTTCGACAATAACGCGAATGATCGACTCAGTGTTGGAGGCCCGCACATGTATCCAACCCTCCGTTAAATCCACCTTAATGCCATCCGTCAAATCATACGGAAGTTGTTCATGTTCGATCGCGACTCGAAAATCCTGCAGCACCGAATAGAGACGATTCGGTTCTACCACCAGGTTGTACTTCAACATAAACACTCGTGGTAGTTGCTGCACGATTTCAGAGACGGATCCCCCGAACCGCACCAAGCCTTCGAGAATCAATCCGAGGGCCGCGGCGCTGTCATGGGTCAGGTGTACTTCCGGCACCGTCACTCCTCCACTGCCTTCCCCTCCGAGGACTGCTTTATGTTCCACCATCGCTTCGGAGACGTAGGTCTGTCCGACCTGCGTGCGCACCACACGTCCCCCATAACGCGCTGCGATTTGTTCTATGGCGGCAGTAGTGGACACATTCGTCACGATCGCGCCCTGACTCTGTTCAAGACGAATGCGCGCGGCCACAGCGAGCGTCGACTCTTCCGACAGCGGCTCACCGAGTTCGGTCACGATGCCTAATCGCTCTCCGTCTGCATCGTGAGCGAAACCAATATCGGCATGGCCCGCTTTGACCAAAGCGCTGAGCTGGGCCATGGTCTCAGGTGTTGGTTCCGGCCGATGCGGAAAGACGCCCTGCGGATCGTCATTGATCGCGAGGACTTCGCAGCCCAGTTCCGCAAGCCAACGCGGAACCAGCAGCGAACAGGCGCCGTTACAACAATCGACCGCAACTTTCAGGCGGCGACGCCTGATCGTCTCAACATCAAAAACTCCGGCCAGGGATTCGAGGTGGTGTTCGATCGGATCTCGGTGTTGGATCGTAGGCTGGATGTGGTCCCAGCTGGCTTTCGTAAATTCTGCCTGATGAAAAACGTCCAAAAGCTCTTCGGCTTGCTGCGGGTTCAAATAGAGACCATCGCCGCGAACAAATTTCAGAGCATTCCAAGGCGCTGGATTGTGACCGGCGGTGACGGCGATACCTCCATCAGCTTTCAGCCAAGTCACGGCCAACTGCAGACTGGGTGTCGGACAAATCCCCAGATCGATGACCTCACAACCAGCAGCAAGCAATCCGGCGACAACGGCCGAACGAACCATTGGGCCTGACGGTCGGGGATCTCGACAAATAAGAATGCGGCCACCATCGAGATAAGTAGCAAACGCCTGCGCGAATCCGACTGCCACTTCGGGTGTGAACGTCTCGCCGACAATACCGCGCACGCCGGTGATGCCAATCTTTAGCGGCTTCATGATCGGACGACATTGTACCCCGCACCCGGTGCTGAAGGGTCACGCAAACGGCCGCGCGCCGTGTCTTACTCCGGATATTTTCTCTGCGCCTTTGAAGAGAAGAAAATCGTCCAAACCCCTTAGCAATTTTGGCGGTTTTCCCGCCCGGCATTTGCTTGAATATCCCGTGCCAATAGGCGAGAATACCGACGAAGTTTCTTCGAGTCCTTCCTAAAAAAGGAAACCATAATCAGATGAGAATAGTAGCCCTCGTGCTTGCGGTTGCTACCCTTTCACCATGGGTCGGCCTTCCCGCGCAGAAAGCAAAAAACATGGGTGCCGTGCCGGCTCAATCTGCCGAAAGAGGACCGGTCACTGCCGACATCGACG
The DNA here is from genome assembly GCA_036559945.1 of Pyrinomonadaceae bacterium. Lineage (GTDB taxonomy): Bacteria > Acidobacteriota > Blastocatellia > Pyrinomonadales > Pyrinomonadaceae > UBA11740. Next base: position 4,929 of record DATBSG010000142.1, on the reverse strand, counting down.
ATAGCGATCTGTTTTTTCAAAACATTATTCGCGCGGCTGGACCACAACGTGACTACTCTCCCAGAATTGAAGCCTTGCTCAAGCGTATGACCCTTGAGGAAAAGGTTGGGCAGATGACCCAGCTGGCTATCGGCATGATTTCAACCGGCCAGGATCAAACCATTCAGATCGATCCCGCCAAGCTTGATAAAGCCATCGGGCATTATGGCGTCGGTTCAATTCTTAACGTCCACGAGCAAGCACTAACGCCGGACAAGTGGCACGACATTATCGGACAAATCCAAACGGCGGCAAAAAAAACGCGTCTCGGCATTCCGGTGATTTATGGAATCGATTCGATTCACGGGGCGAATTATGTGCGGGGCGCGGCGCTGTTCCCGCAGGAGATCGGCATGGCCGCAACCTGGAATCCCGAGTTGATGAAGCGCGGCTCAGAAATCGCTGCCATGGAAACTCGCGCCGCCGGCATCCCCTGGAGCTTTTCACCCGTGCTTGATATTGGCCGGCAACCGCTCTGGCCCCGCTTCTACGAAACCTTCGGCGAGGATCCGTATCTCGCCAAAGTTATGGGCGCAGCTTTCGTGCGTGGCCTGGAAGGAACAGATGTCAGTTCGCCGGACCATGTAGCGGCCAGCCTGAAACATTACATGGGTTACAGCTTTCCACTCAGTGGCCGCGATCGCACGCCCGCGTGGATTCCCGAAAATTATCTGCGCGAATATTTCCTGCCGACATTCGACGCCGCCGTCAAAGCCGGCGCCCACACAGTGATGGTCAACTCAGCTGAGATCAACGGCATTCCCGGCCACGTCAATCGACACATCCTGACCGACATCCTGCGCGACGAGTTGGGCTTCAAAGGATTCGTAGTTTCGGATTGGGAAGACATCAAGAAACTGGTGACCGTCTGGCATGTCGCGGCCAACGAAAAGGAAGCAACGCGAATGGCGGTCATGGCCGGCATCGACATGAGCATGGTGCCGCTCGATTATAGTTTTGCGGATTATCTGATAGCGCTGGCCAGGGAAGGCGCGGTTCCGCAGTCGCGAATCGATGAAGCTGTGCGGCGAATCTTGAAAGTGAAGTTTGAGCTGGGTCTCTTTGACAACGCGATGCCGAATCCCGCGCTCAAGTCAAAGATCGGACTTGCTGAGTCGCGACAGGCAGCTTTGCAAGCGGCGCGCGAATCGATGACGCTTTTGAAGAACACCAGCGATCTCCTGCCGCTCGGCAAAGATCGAAAAATACTCGTTACCGGTCCAACCGCTGACTCGCTGATTTCTCTCAATAACGGCTGGACCTATGTCTGGCAAGGTTCCGAAGAATCACTATATCCAAAAGATCGGCCGACCATTCGACGCGCGATCGAGGAGAAGGCCGGGGCGGCAAACGTGACCTATGTTCCGGGCACGAAGATCACACGCCGTGAAGGATCTACTTCGAATAACACTCCGACCAATATTGAAACCGAAGTTGATATTCCAGCGGCGGTGCAGGCTGCCGCCGCCGCCGATGTCATCGTGCTTTGTCTCGGCGAGGGATCGTACACCGAGACACCGGGCAACATTCCGGATCTGACGATTGGTGAACCGCAACGAAAACTCGCCGAAGCGATCGAAGCCACCGGCAAACCGGTGGTGCTGGTGCTTGTCGAAGGCCGTCCGCGAGTCATCAACGGCATCGCCGACAATGCCCGCGCAGTGTTGATGGCCTACAACCCGGGCAATGAAGGCGGCCAGGCAGTTGCCGACGTTCTCTTCGGCGACTTCAATCCGTGCGGCAAACTGCCATTCACTTACCCGCGCTTTCCGAATGGCTTGATGACTTACGATCACAAAGCGTTCGAGACCGAAAGCTTCGACAACGCCGGCATCAGACCACAGTTTGAATTCGGCGAGGGCCTCAGTTACACGACGTTCAGCTATAAAGATCTGCGGCTCGATCGGAAAACAATTGGAGCAAGCGACCAGTTATCCGTCAACGTTACCGTAACCAATAGCGGCCGGCGTGCAGGCAAGGAAATCGTCCAACTCTATCTCAGCGATCTGGTTGCGTCTATATCGCCGGCGGGAAAAAGGATCAAACGCTTTGCGAAGATTTATTTGGAAGCGGGCCAGAGTCGCACTCTGACCTTCCGGTTGCGGCCCGATGATCTCTCCTTCATCGGCGCCAATAACAAACCTGTCATCGAGCCGGGGGAGTTCGAAGTGACGATTGCCGGATTGAAGGAGAGGTTCGAAGTTAAGTGACATCAGGATCTCCGGCGCAGACTGTTGGGCGCGCGGGCAATAAGAACTCGCAGGATCGTAAACAAAAAGAACATCAGCGCGGACGCAATCGTCCTCGACACCGGCAGACTCTTGCTCAGATAAGCACCGCGCACGCTGTTCGTATTCAGATGATAAATCTTCTTATTAACCACCTATGATCGCCCATATCCATCGTTAATCGGCTACAATGCCCATCGACAAAAGCGCCCGCGATTATGTCACGAATTCAGCTGAAGTAACGCCAGGTAGGATCCAAACGAAAGTGGAACCCTTGCTGTTCATGAAGACTGTCAAAAACTGCCGCTTACTATTGGCCACGATCGGTATCGTGAGCCTGGTCTGGGCTATAAACGCACAGGACCCCAGAGCAAACGTGATATCGCCGGCGCAATTGAGTCTCATGCCGATACCGGCGTCGGTGCAACTTCAGCCGGGCCGCTTACCGATCACCACCGGTTTCAATGTGGCAGTAAAGAATTTCACGGACGATCGTTTGCGCTCCGGCATCGCGCGTATGGTCAAGCGACTCGAGGGACGCACGGTTCTGACTCTACCCGCCGACCTCGCGACCGACGAAGCCGCCGCCACACTGGTGGTGCAATGTGAACGCGCGGGCGAGACGATTCCCTCTCTCAACGAAAATGAAAGCTACAGTTTGGAAATCAACGACAAGCAGGCGCGACTCGTCGCGCCGACAGTCGTAGGCGCGCTCCACGGTCTCGAGACCTTTCTGCAACTGCTTCAGGGCGACCGCGATGGATTCTTTATGCCGGCAATCAGGATTAATGATCAACCACGCTTCCCCTGGCGCGGTTTGCTCATCGATGTCGCCCGTCACTATGAACCGATGGAGGTCTTGAAACGAAATCTCGATGCGATGGCTGCAGTAAAGCTGAACGTCTTTCACTGGCACCTGAGTGAGGATCAGGGCTTTCGGGTCGAGAGCAAGAAGTTTCCCAGGTTAACCATCCTTGGTTCCGACGGTCTCTTCTATACCCAGGACCAGGCGCGCGAGATCATTGCTTACGCGCGCGATCGCGGCATTCGCGTCATGCCTGAGTTCGACATCCCCGGGCATAGCACGAGCTGGCTGGTTGCTTATCCCGAGATCGGCAGCGCCCCCGGTCCTTACAAGATTGAGCGTGGCGCCGGAATCTTCGAGCCCGCGCTCGATCCAACGCGCGAACAGACATACAAGTTTCTTGATACGTTTCTCGGCGAAATGGCCGGGCTCTTTCCGGACGAGTACATGCACATCGGCGGCGACGAGAACGAAGGTAAGCAATGGGACCGCAATCCGCAGATCCAGGCCTTCATGAAAGAGAAAGGCATCAAAGACAATCGCGCCCTGCAGGCCTACTTCAATCAACGCATCCTGAAAATCTTAGAGAAGCACCACAAGAAAATGATTGGCTGGGACGAAATACTTCATCCGGATCTTCCTAAAGATGCGGTCATTCAATCCTGGCGCGGACCTGCCTCGCTGGCTGAGGCCGCAAAGAAGGGCTACAACGGAATCCTTTCCGCAGGTTATTACATCGATCTGATTTTTCCTGCTTCCGAACATTATCAAGCTGATCCAATTCCCCTAAACACCTCGCTGACTGCGGACGAAGCAAGACATATTCTGGGCGGCGAAGCCACCATGTGGGGCGAGTGGGTGAGCCCTGAGACGATTGACTCACGCATCTGGCCGCGCACCGCAGCCATTGCCGAACGACTTTGGTCGCCGCGAAATGTCAACGACATTGAAGACATGTACCGCCGCTTGTCGGTAATCAGTCGACAGCTTGAAGAGTTGGGACTCACTCACGAAAAGAATTACGGCATGTTGCTGCGCCGCCTGGCCGCGAGTGAGAACACCGGACCGTTGCGCACGCTAGCCTCGATCAGCGAACCCGTAAAACAATATCGACGCTATCAAATGAGGCCTCAGACGATGTTGAGTCCGCTCACCGGTTTGGTTGACGCGGCGCGTCCGGACAGTGAAATAGCTCGCCGGTTCAACTCGAATGTAGACGCCTTCCTGACTGATGCTCCGCGCTTTGCGCTGAATCGATTGGAGCTTGAACGCACACTGGCTGAGTGGCACACGGCGAGTCGCCAACTCGGACCGATGATCGATCAATCACCGGCACTTCAGGAGGCCAGGCCTTTGGCAAATGATTTATCGGTCATCGCAGCCGCAGGATTGGAAGCGATGTCCTACATAAGTTCCGGCGACGCGCCGACCATGGAGTGGCGTCAAGCGCAGTTGGCCCGGCTCGATGAAGCAGCGAAACCAAAAGCGGCGCTCGAGTTCGTTGTCATTATCAGCGTGCGCAAGCTGGTGATCGCGGCCGGTGAGTTGCCCCAGCTTCGATCGACGACGCCGGTCGAATGGAACAAGCGAGTGACGATGATGACGAGTCCGCCAGCGCCGGCGAAGCCATAGTCTAACGGGGCAGTAGCCCGACCGCGAGGGAGGGCGCATTTCCATCCAGAGAGGCGACGGCCATGGTGCGACCTTTTCTGGTTTGATTGATCGCGTGATGATCTGAAATTATTTGTTCGCGGGCGCTCCAGGACGTCAAGACGTTCTTCATAAAAGCTAGAGTAACGCTCGAACTGCCTGCGCGAAAGTAAAGCGGCGTTCGTAGAGAGCTTTTCCTACAATTAC
>DATBSG010000141.1:0-4513 GCA_036559945.1 Pyrinomonadaceae bacterium | reverse complement strand
AAAGGCGAAGGCTGGTGATGCGCAAGCACGCGCGACGCGCATTTCGGATTATCTGATCAACTCGCGCGGCATTGACGCGAGCAGATTCACGGTCACCGTCGGCAAGGCGCGGGAAGGGTGGCTGACCGAACTGTGGATCGTCCCGCAAGGTGCGCCGCCACCTGTGCCCCAACGATAAGGTTCCTTCTGCTGAAGTGGTTTTCGGCGCGATTACCGACTTGTCGGGAGTCGCGCCTTTTTTTTGTGTCAGAAGCCCCACCGTCAGGGAGGGCAACGCACGTCCGAAGGCTACCGTCGTTTTATTGCATCGATCGAATCTTAACTACCGTATCCTTCTCGACGTAGACAACGAACCGTTTTCCCTGCGGCAGCACCGCATCCTCTCCGCGTTTGAAACCACTCATCAAAGCGAGCGGCGACGCGAATGGCGCAAGCAAGACACCGAACACGATTGTCTTCGTCGCTACTTCGACGCCGTGACTCGTACCGGTAAGCTTACTCGGCATTTCCGGATGAGCAGTTAACGGAACGCGGGTGAGATCGACGGCAACCACGTCTTGCATCGCCCAGGCAAGTTTGCCAGCCTTCCCCCAATGGCCGCCGCGCTTTGCTTTAAGTACGCGAGCGGTAACCAGCGAATTGGTTTCGATTACTGTGGTCCCGTCGACCTTCACCGGCACCAAGACCCGGAAGCTGAGGAAGTCACCCGTCCGCATGTCGCGGGAATTGACTGTGTCAGCCGCTTCGATCTCGAGTGGCGTGCCGGCGGGAATAGTGAATTCGTGCGCAGCCGACTCCACTCGATTGCTGCGATCCACTTCTGACACCTGGACGCGAATTCCTGCGGAGCCTGCAGGCGCGGGTGATTGGGCTAGCGCCGGTGTTTGTTGAAGAACAATCGTCAACAGCGCAGTGAGCAGTGGTTTCACTCCGATCCCTCCTGAACAAGCTCAACAGCGGGTCCATCGGGAGCAAACACAATGCCCAAGAGGGAGACGTGCTCGATCCGCGCCACGCTAACGGCATGACGCATGCTTCGTTCAAGCCGCTACCCGAATACGTAAGAGAAAGACGAGTTCATTATGCAAACCAAGCTGATCGTTGCGGCCATGATGGCCGTCAGCTTTCTGATCGTCGGGACCGGATTAGCATCAACCGCCGCCGCCCAAAGCCTGGCGCCCCCGGAGCCGACGGACACGCGGATACCCAGGAATTCCAAAGTCTACATAAGCCCGACGGGTGGTTTCGAACAGTACCTGGCCGCAGCGTTTCGCAAGAAGAGTGTGCCGCTGTTGATAGTCACTGAGCGCGACGCGGCCGATTTTGAGATCACGGTAACTCATGAAAAGACGGAAGCGAGTTGGGCGAGAATCTTCGTTTGGGGAATCCTTCAGCCATCAGCGGCAGCGAGCATTCAGATCGTCAATCTGAACACCAAAGTAGTGGTCTTTGCCGATTCGTCGTATCGCGTTGCCGCCTTGCGCGGCGAGCGCAGCACGGCCGAGAAACTCGCGAAGTATCTGAAGCGTCGAATGGAGAAGGACGAAAAGAAGGCACGCGCTTAGCGGCTGTTGAGAAATGAACCGGGTCTCGTAAGCTTGACGAATGCTTCTTTGGAATGCTCGGCCCGATATGGCAGCGATAGAATTGCTATTTTGAATCCTTGGGTTCTTTGGTTTCGTCGATTACCTTCAGCCCTGTGACGCCTTCCAACGTCGTGATCAGGGCTTTGTAGCGGTCGTTTTTCGCTTGAAGATTATATCCGTCTTTCTTCCCATCCGCCGTTTCCACGGCGATACCAATGAAGTGCTGCTTGTTCTTCTTAAACATCCCCAGCAGAAACAGAGGGTTGACAAAGGCAAGAGCTGCATAGGTGCCGATACGCCTGCTCGCGTGTCGACCGTACGTAATTATCTTGACCGTCTTCGGATCGATCTTTACTTCTTGTCCGTCTTTTAACTTTAGACTAATTAGCTCAGAACTGATGGTCATCGTATTGTCCCAGTCATCGGGTTTTACCTTACTGGCAACCGATCCACCGACGTATCGGACTTTGAATTCGTTGCCTTGTGCCAGCGTTGTGGCGCAGAACACAGACAGCGAGAGTAGTAAGGAAAGTAGGGGCTTCATGATTTGTCTCCTAGCTTGTGAGTCTTAAACGAGAACTTTTTCTCGTTCTTCAACCAAGTACGGCGTGTGTGCCGCACTGTCTCTTCCGTCATCGTCCGCGATGATCGCGTTGACAATCGGAAGACTCAACGAATGCCTCTTTGAAATGTTCGGAACGTTGTGCCCGGCGGCGTAGACCGGATGGCGTTCGTGTTCCTTGTACCACTCGGAAAGATTCGCCGTCTTGTGCATGTTCTCGATGATTTGCCGCCAGCCGACGCCGGTGTTGTAAGCACAGAATGAAATCTCGCCTTCCTGGGTGCCGTACGGAATCACACACATCTCGGTGCGGCGGAAATCGTAGTTGAAGAGGTCCTGAAACCACATGCCTTCAACGCAGAGCACCCGCCAGTTGTCCGCAAGACTGTCCTGCCCGGCGCTGGTCATGCGATCGTTGCGATCGGAATTCGAGTTCGTCGATGACGGTTTGAAGAGATTGATGATCTGCGAAATCGGAAAGCCTTCGGGCGCTTTGCTGGCGTCGAAGTTCCGCATGATCGCCATACCGAGTTGGGCATACGAAAGTTTTTTCCCGCGCGCCGTGTCGGTAATCACCGCCACGTCTTTCATGAATTGTTCGTAGTTGAAGAACTCGAACAGTGAACGGAAATCGCCCGTCTGCTTGTTCACCACCGCGAGGGTGAAGATGCCGCAGTTCGGATGGCAATTGCACGACGACCAGCCCCACGGCGCGTCTGCGCCTTGCAGCATGTCCATCACGCTGGTGAAGGCTGAGTAAGACGACAGCGGGAACCAATCGCGCAAAGGCTGCATGCGCCCGCCGAGTTGATCCTTCAGATCATGCGTCATGCCCGAGAGCGTGTAGCGCCACTTCGTGCGCATCTCGTCAGAAATATCTTCGTCACGGCCGGTGAACGAAACCGGCTGGAAGGCGATGGTTTGGACTTTGTCGATGTTCTTCGCGGCGAACTCGACAATCTGCCCAATCGCATCGTTGTTAATGCTGTTGACGATCGTGACGACCAGAGTGACTTTGATGCCAACCTTCGCGAGATTCTCGATTGCGCGAACCTTTACGTCGAACAGGTTGCCGACGCCGCGATGTTTGTTTTTCTCTTCGCCGACGCCGTCGAATTGCAGATAGACGCCGTGCTGACCGGCAGCTTTTGCCGCTTTGCAGAATTCGATGTCTTCAGCGAAACGAATTCCGTTCGTAGCCGCGAGAATACGATAGAAGCCAACCTTCTTCGCGTAAGCAACTGCGTCGAGGTAATAAGGCGAAAGCGTCGGTTCGCCGCCTGAGAAAAGAATGATGACTTGCCGCCGTGGTTTGAATGAAACTGCGCGGTCAAGGATCGCTTTCGTGTCTTCGAACGTCGGCTCGTGCACATAGCCCACCTGGTTCGCATCCATGAAGCACGGGTCGCACATCATGTTGCAGCGGTTGGTGAGATCAACCGTCAACACAGCTCCACGGCCAAACTTAATGTTCGACGTTCCATGCTTGTGGACGTTCGCATCTTCCGCGGCGCGAAAATCGCGACCAAAGAAAAGCGATTCGATTCTTTCCAGGAAAGCGGGATCCGTGGCCATCACGTCTACGAACTCGCCATGCTTCGGGCAAGTCTTGCGCATGACAACGCGGCCATTCTCTTCAACAATCTGTGCTTTGATTTCGCCCGGATGCTGATGCATCAGAGTTTCCAAAGGAGTCTCGCCTGAAATCACGGCGGTGCGTACTTCCTTAACGCAGCGCGGACAAAGCGAATCAGTCTCTCTCGGGAAACCCAGCGGCGGCGCGGAGCGTTCGTAGGATTTTAGCAGCGGGCCAGGCGCCCACTTCGGTCGAATGGCCTCGCCTTCGGGCAGGAGTTTGTTAACGGATTGAAAAGCCTTCCAGGCGACATCGGAAAGCGCCGAGACGACTCTTGACCCGGTGACACCGCTCAATGTGTTTTTGTCTGCCTCGCCCCGGCGGAATTGATCACTAAACAATGAAAGCTTCTCCTCGCAAATGCTCAGACACAGTTAGACGTGTCTGGGGTATTTAGAGCCTAAGAGATCACAATTACTCGCCGCAAATTCAGACAATTAGCATTCGGCGACAGCCCTCATGATAGTTGGCCGCGACGATCAAGGCAAGACAAAAGCTGTTTGAGTGCGCGCTGATAACGAAATGTCCCTGTTTTGAGAAGATTTACGCGAATCGCCGTTAGCAAATCACCATTGCACGTTGTACTATCGGCCTCCTCTTTTACGAGAGATGAGCGGCAACAGCAAGACAGTTTCCGAGTTAGCCGAGCGCGTTAAAGGCCGCGTCCTGGGTGATTGTGACGTCGCAATTCAGCGCGTCGCCAGCCTCGAGGCGGCGTGCGAAGGCGAC